>NZ_FNVC01000006.1:0-180104 GCF_900108215.1 Billgrantia desiderata
AAGGATCGGGAGGAGCTGCTGGCGTTCTATGACTACCCGGCAGAACACTGGGTGCATATCCGCACCACCAACCCGATCGAGTCGACCTTCGCCACGGTCCGCCTGCGGAGCAAGCGCAGCCGGAACTGCGGCTCCAGAGCGACGACCCTGGCGATGGTCTTCAAGCTGCTTCAGAGCGCCCAGAAGCGCTGGAAGCGGATCAAGGGGTTCAACAAGCTGGAGCTGGTCGTGAACAACGTCCAGTTCAAGGACGGCGAGCCCTTGACCGATCAGTCAGACAGGACTGCCGCCTGACTTGCCGTACACAGGATTTGACAATAACTCCGGGCAGGATCAGGCCCGACGAAAGACGCCGGAATCCGTGACTTCCTCATGTAGCCGCACCAGCAGATCCGGGTCGCCGAAGCCCCCCGCCTTGGTCATCACCAGGCGCTGCGGCGCGCCTTCCAGACGCCCCAGAGCAATCCCCGGGGCCCACTCCGCCTCCACCGCGATGGTGGTGGCCCCCAGCCTGGAGAGGACCGCCACGGCAATGTCGCCGCCGCTGAGAAAGAGCAGCCCCGTGGCCACCTGCGGCCAGCGCGACACCGCCCGGGCCGCCGCCTCGCCCATGGCGGCGGCAACCTGCGGCGGCGCCAGCGCGGTATCGCCATCAGCACCGGGGGTCAGCAGCACTGCCGTGGCCTCTTCATCGCCACCTTTCAGCGCCGTCAACCGGGCCAGGGCCGGGGCATGCTCACGCAGTCGCCGCTCCTGCTCCAGGGTTCGTTGCGCACGCGAGCCCAGCGCATAGAGCACTCGCTCGACGCCTGCCAGTGGGCAGGGGGCGGCTCGCAACAGGCCAAAGCAGCGCTGGGCGACGGCCGTTGCCAGCCCCGCGGCCCCCACCAGCAGCCAGTGACCGGTGGATCTCAGTACCGCATCGTAGAGGCAGGCCAGGTCGCGATCGCTGGCCGTATCGGCCACGCAGTCTCCCTCGGGAAGCGGCGCGTCACAGGGCCTGGCGTGCCTGACCAAGGGCACCCCCGCGGCAGCGAAAACACGGTCCAGGGAGCCGCCCAGCGGTTCCCCTTCGACCCACACCCGCCCCTCGCGCACCGTCCGCCCCTGGGCCGGCACCGCCGGTGCCACCAGCAAACGCCGCGGGACGACATCCCGCATGGCCAGGCTCTCGGCCACCACCTGGCCGCGCAGGGTGGAATCCACCTTCTTGAACCACACCCCGGGACCGAGCGGGGCGAGACGCCGGGTTACCGCGGCCACCCGCTCGGCTGCCGCGGCCGCCGACAGGTGGCGCGACTCCGTGTTCACGGCGATCACTTCTGGCGGGGCTTCGCCCCAGGCACTCAGCGCTGCCTCGAGCCGTTCGGGAGCGATCACCACACGGGTCTGCGCCCCACGGGAGGCAAAAGGAGCCGCCGCATCCAGCGCGCCGGTGAGATCGTCGGCGACGATGGCGACCCGACAACGGCTCATGACTCGCCACCCGTGGCCAGGCGGCGCGCGTAGGCGATGGCCGCCCCCAGGTTGGTGGCGTCCGCGCACCCCTGCCAGGCGATGTCGAAGGCGGTGCCGTGGTCCACCGAGGTGCGCTGAAGCGGCAGCCCCAGGCTGACGTTGACCGTGGTGTCGAAGGCGATCAGCTTCACCGGGATATGGCCCTGGTCATGGTACTGGGCCACCACCAGATCGAACTCGCCGCGCGAAGCCCGGTAGAAGACGGTATCGGCCGAGATCGGCCCCTGCACCTCGAAGCCGCGCTCGCGCAGCTCACGCACCGCCGGCGCGATGATCCGCTCGTCCTCGTCGCCGAAGATGCCGCCTTCGCCGCAGTGTGGGTTGAGTCCGGCCACGGCGATGCGCGGCTGCGGGATGCCCATGCTCACCAGGTGCTCATGCCCCACCGCCACGGTGGCGGCGATGCGCGCCTCGGTGACCCGCTCGATGGCGTCGCGCAGCGACACGTGGGTGGAGACGTGCAGCGTGGAGAGGGTCTCGGAGGCGAGCAGCATGAAGGAGGAGGGCGCACCGGTGAGTGCCGCCAGCATGCCGGTATGGCCATCGTAGTGATGCCCTGCGGCATGCAGCGCCGCCTTGTTCAGCGGCGCGGTGACGATCACCCGGGCACGGCCCGCCTGCACCAGCTCCACCGCCCGTTTCACGCAGCGAAAGGCCAGGTCTCCGCCGGCGGCACTGATGCGGCCATCGGCGATCTCTGCCTCGGCAGGCACCTCGGCTACCGCCACCCTGCCATCGCCGGCACGGGCCTCCTCCAGCGCAGCAAAGTCGAGCGCGGCACCGATCAGGGCGGCCGCCCGGCGATAGATGGCCGGATCGCCCACCAGCAGGGTGCCGTCGCGCTCCTCCGGCGACATCTCGGCCAGGGCGCGACAGATGATCTCCGGGCCGATGCCCGCCGGATCGCCCATGGTGATGACGATGGCGTAGGGTGCAGATTCCTTCATGGCATCAACTGACCTCCGTTGACCTCGATCACCTGGCCGGTGACATAGGCACTGAGCGACTCGCTGCCGAGGAAGAGATAGGCACCCACGCACTCCTCCGCCGTTCCCAGCCGCCCCATGGGAATGCCGGCGCGGGCCGTGGCCAGGTGTGCCTCGTTGGAGTGGCGAACGTGGAAGTCGGTGGCGATGGTACCGGGGGCCACGGCGTTGACGCGAATCCGCTCCGCCGCCAGCTCCTTGGCCATGTTGCGCGTCAAGGTGCTGACGAAGCCCTTGGCCGCAGCGTAGAGCCCCGCTCCCGGACCGCCGCCGTTGCGTGCGGCAATCGACGTGGTGTGAATGACATTACCGCCCCCGGCACGCCGGAAGTGGGGCAGCGCCGCCCGGGTAACCATCACCACCGAGCGGGCGTTGAGGTCCATGACCCTATCGTAGTGAGCGTCATCGATCTCCTCGAGGGCGACACGACCCAACATGTCGCCGGCATTGTTGATCAGCAACTCGAGACCGCCCAGCCTCTCTGCGGCCTCGTCCACCACCCGTTGCGCTTCGCTGGAGCGGCTCAGGTCGCCCGTCAGGGCGAAGGCCTCACCGCCCGCGGTGCGAATCGCCTCGACGACTTCTTCGGCCGCTTCGCTGCTGGCGTGGTAGTGCACGGCAACGCTGGCTCCGAGCGCTCCCATGCGCCGCGCCACCGCCGCACCAATGCCCCGGCTGGCGCCGGTCACCAATACCCGCTTGCCCTTCCACTCCTCGAACATCGTTTGCCCCTCGCGGTTCGTCTCGCCCCATCTTGCTCCTCGACCCCTCTGCGCCCTTGCGATAGAGTGAGGAGAGCTGGCATACCTGTCATACATGCCTACATCAATAACATGATAGGCGGAACCTGGCCAGGCGCCACTCCGCCCTCACCGGAGGCCCCCATGACCCCTCTCTCGTTACGCGACTGTCTGCCTAGGGACCTGGACCGTGCCTGCCTGGTCGGCCGGGTCTGGTGCGACACACCACATCCCGGCCCCGTCCTGATCACGGTGCGCAACGGAGAAGCCATCGACGTCACTCAACTGGGGCCGACCATGGCCGACCTGCTCGAACGCGACGACCTGCTCGAGGCGTTGGCGAATGCCGAAGGCCCCTCACTGGGCCCGGTGGAGCAGCTGCTGAAGAACGCCCTGGCCGAGCCGCAACAGGCCCCCTACCTGCTGGCCCCCTGCGACCTGCAGGCGGTAAAGGCGTGCGGCGTGACCTTCGCGGTGAGTCTGCTCGAGCGGGTGATCGAGGAGCAGGCGGGGGGCGATCCGGCCCGGGCCAGCGCCCTGCGCGCCGAGCTGCAGGCGCTGATCGGCAGCGACCTGTCGCGCATCGTGCCGGGTTCGGAAGAGGCCATGACGCTCAAACGCGAGCTGCAGGCCCGCGGCGGCTGGTCACAGTACATGGAGGTCGGCATCGGCCCCGACGCCGAGGTGTTCACCAAGGCGCAGCCGCTCTCCTCGGTAGGCTTCGGCGCCGGCGTGGGCCTGCACCCGGCGTCGCAGTGGAACAACCCCGAGCCGGAGATCGTGCTGGCGGTGGACAGCCGCGGCACGGTCAGAGGCGCCGCCCTCGGCAACGACGTCAACCTGCGCGACATCGAGGGGCGCAGCGCCCTGCTGCTGGGCAAGGCCAAGGACAACAATGCCTCCAGCGCCATCGGTCCCTTCATTCGGCTGTTCGACGAGAGCTTCGGCATCGATGACGTGCGCCGCGCCCGGGTCACCCTGCGCATCGAGGGCGCCGACGACGACTTCCTGCTGGAGGGCGAGAGCGACATGGGCGAGATCAGCCGCGACCCGCTCGATCTGGTCAGCCAGACCCACGGCGCCCACCATCAGTACCCCGATGGTTTCATGCTCTATCTCGGTACCATGTTCTCGCCGATCCAGGACCGCGATGGCGCCGGCCAGGGCTTCACCCATCATCTGGGCGACCGGGTCACCATCGCCACGCCGGCGCTGGGCGCCCTGGTCAATCACGTGGGCAGAAGCGACGCCCTGCCGCCCTGGCGCTACGGACTGCGCGCGCTGATGCGCGATCTTGCCGCCCGCTGAGCCTCAGCAACCGTTGCACGCGCGGTCAGGCCGGGCGGAAACGCCCTGCCAGGCCGCGCAGCGCCTGGGCCAGCAGCAGGGCATCGATACCCACCCCGACGAAGCCGCACCCCGCCGCCAGGTAGTCGTGGGCCTGCTGCTCGTCCAGCGTGAGAATGCCGGCCACGCTGCCGGCGGCGCGGATCCTGGCAATGGCATCGTCGATGGCGGCACGCACTTGCGGGTGCCCCGGGTTGCCGCGATGGCCCATCGCCGCGGAGAGGTCCGCCGGCCCGACGAACAGCGCATCGACCCCTTCCACGGCGGCAATGGCCTCGAGATTGGCCAGCGCACGGGGGCTCTCCAGCTGCAGGATCAGGCAGATCTCGTCATCGGCGCGGGCGACATAGTCTTCGATCTGGCCCCAGCGCGAGGCACGCGCCAGCATACTGCCCATGCCGCGAATGCCGTGCGGGGGATAGCGAGTGGCCGCCACCAGCTCGGCGGCTTGCTCGGCGGTCTCCACCATGGGGATCAACAAGTTCTGCGCGCCGATATCCAGGTACTGCTTGAGCAGCGCGGTGTCGCCATGGGGCGGGCGTACCACTGGCTGACTGGCATAGGGAGCGATGGCCTGCAGCTGGCCGAGCAGGCTGGCCAGGTCGTTGGGGGCGTGCTCGCCGTCCAGCAGCAGCCAGTCGAAGCCCGCGGTGGCCGCCAGCTCCGCCACATAGGGGCTGGCCAGCCCCAGCCAGATGCCGGTCAAGGGCTCGCCCGCGAGCAGCCGCCGCTTGAAGTCGTTGCGTCCCATGTTCATCCACACCCCCTCGTGTCCGGCCAAGCCGCCTCGCCATGGTGATGGCCCGTCATCTTGTCATACAAGCATACATGCTCTAATAGTGAATCCGCATGCCGACAGGCAAGCCTCGCTCCGGCCACCGTCGGTATGGAGCTCTGCGCAATCGAGGAGACCCCTGGTGAGAATCACCCGACTCAAGACCTGGCAGGTGCCGCCGCGCTGGCTGTTCCTCAAGATCGAGACCGACGAAGGCTGCTACGGCTGGGGCGAACCGGTCATCGAGGGGCGCGCCGCCACGGTGGAAGCCGCGGTACACGAGCTTGCCGACTACCTGATCGGCCAGGATCCGCATCGCATCGAGCATCTGTGGAATACGCTCTACCGCGCCGGCTTCTACCGCGGCGGCCCGATCCTGATGAGCGCCATCGCCGGCATCGACCAGGCGCTGTGGGACCTCAAGGGGCGCGACCTGGGCGTGCCGGTGCACCAGCTGCTGGGCGGCGCTGTGCGCGAGCGCATGCGCATGTACGCCTGGACCGGCGGCGACCGCCCCAGCGAGGTGGGCGCCGGCGCCCGTGAGCTGGTAGCGCGGGGCTTCACCGCGTTCAAGATGAACGGCACCGCCGAGATGCAGATCGTCGACTCGCACCGCAAGATCGACGAGGCGGTGGCGCGGGTGGCCGAGGCGCGCGAGGCGGTGGGACCCGAGGTCGGCATCGCCATCGACTTCCACGGCCGGGTGCACCGGCCCATGGCCAAGGCGCTGCTGCGCGAGCTGGAGCCCTACCACCCGATGTTCGTCGAGGAGCCGCTGGCACCCGAGCACCTGCCGGCGCTCAAGCACATCGCCGGTGGCCTGGCCTACCCGCTGGCCACCGGCGAGCGGCTGCACACCCGCTTCGAGTTCCGTGACCTACTCGCCGAGGGCATGATCGACATCGTGCAGCCCGACCTTTCCCACTGCGGCGGTATCAGCGAAGGGCTGAAGATCGCCGCGCTGGCCTCGGCCCACGACGTGGCCCTGGCGCCGCACTGCCCGCTCGGCCCGCTGACCCTGGCCGCCTCGCTGCAGTTGGACGCGGTGAGCCACAACGCCTTCATCCAGGAGCAGAGCATGGGCATCCACTACAACCAGGGCAACGACGTGCTCGACTACCTGGTCGACAAGTCGGCGCTGGCCATCGAAGAGGGCTTCTGCGCCATTCCCCAGGGGCCGGGGCTCGGCGTGGAGATCGACGAGGCCTTCGTCGAGGAGCGGGCCAAGCTGGGGCATCGCTGGCGCAACCCGGTGTGGAGCCACGAGGACGGCTCCATCGCCGAGTGGTGAGGAGGCCGAGCATGCACGAGGACATTGCTGAGCGGCTCGCCTGGGTCGCCGTGGACTGGGGCTCGAGCCAGCTGCGCGCCTGGGGCCTGGACGAGCGTGGCGAGGTGCTGGCCCGGGGCGGCAGCGACAAGGGCATGCTGGCGCTGACACAGGTGGAGTATGAGCCCGCACTACTCGAGGCCATCGGCGAGTGGCTGCCGCCATCCGGCCACGTGCCGGTGTGGATCTGCGGCATGGCCGGCGCCCGCCAGGGCTGGTGCGAGGCGGCCTATCTGCCGCTGCCGGCGCGTCTGGACCAGTTGGCCCGCGGCGCCGTTGCCCCGGCGGTAGGCGACCCACGCTTGAACGTATGCCTGCTGCCCGGCCTCTGTCAGTACGCCGACGGCGCGCAGCGGAGCTTCGACGTGATGCGCGGCGAGGAGACCCAGCTCGCCGGCCTGGTGGCCCGCGAGCCGGGCTTCTCGGGCCTGGCCTGCCTGCCCGGCACCCACGCCAAGTGGGTGTGGCTGGAAGCGGGCACGGTGGTGCGCTTCGCCACCTGCCTGACTGGCGAACTCTACGGCCTGCTGGCCGGCCAGTCGGTGCTCAGGCACTCGGTGGCCGACGCCGCGCTCGACGAGCCCGGCTGCCGCGAGGCCTTCGCCGATGCGGTACGCGAGGCCTCCAGCGCGCCCGGCCGCTTCAGCCAGCAGCTGTTCGGCCTGCGCGCCGCCGACCTGCTCGACGACTCGCTGCCCCACGGCCAGGCACGACGCGCCCGCCTGGGTGCACGTCTCTCCGGGCTCACCATCGGGCTCGAGCTATCCGCGCTCACCGACGAGCTGCCGAGCGATGCCGCCGTCACCCTGATCGGCAACGCAACCCTCTGCGACCGCTACGCCCTGGCACTGAGCGCCCTGGGCCGAAGCAGCCGGCACCTCGACGGCGAGACTGCGGTCTTAGCTGGACTCGAGCTAGCCGGGCTTGAACTGGCCGCGACCGGCATGGGCCCGGCGCACCCAACAGGAGAAACGCCATGAGCCTGCCATTGATCGCCATTCTGCGCGGCATCACCCCCGACGAGGCAGTGGCGGTGGGCGAGGCGATACTCGCCGCCGGCATCACCACCCTCGAAGTGCCGCTCAACTCCCCCGAGGCGCTGGAAAGCATCCGCCGGCTGAGCGTGGCGCTGGGCGAGCACGCCCTGGTAGGCGCCGGCACCGTGCTCACGGAAAAAGAGCTCAGCGAGGTGTACGCCGCCGGTGGCCGGCTTGCCGTCTCGCCCAACTGCCGCCCGGCGGTGATCGCCGCCGCCCGCCGCCTCGGCATGCAGAGCTGGCCCGGCGTGCTCACTCCCAGCGAGGCGTTCGACGCCCTGGATGCCGGCGCCACCGGGCTCAAGCTCTTTCCCGCGGTCCAGATGGGTACCGAGGGCATGCGGGCGCTGCGCGCGGTGCTGCCCCCCGGCACGCTGCTGTATGCCGTGGGCGGTATCGATGCCGACACCATGGCAGCCTGGCGTAGCGCAGGCATCGACGGCGCCGGCCTGGGCAACACCCTCTACCGGCCCGGCCAGACGCCCGAGCAGGTCGGCGAACAGACCCGCGCCCTGGTGGCAGCCTGGAAGGCTGCGGCAAAGGAAAGATTGGAAAAAGAACCAGAAAAAAGCCCCACGGTGAGACCGTGAGGCTTCGAATTCGTGGCGCGCCCGGCAGGATTTGAACCTGCGACCTTTGGCTTCGGAGGCCAACACTCTATCCAACTGAGCTACGGGCGCTTTGGGTGGTCCGGTTTCGCACTGGGCGACGGACGTATTGCTTGCTGAGAAGCGGCCAACATCGTAACCGCCGCCGCCCGGACTGTCCAGCCCGGGCGCTGCTCAGCGGCTTCCCAGGATGCGGTACTGCGTCGGCACCTGCGCCGCCTCTTCGGCGTCGTGGATGCCCTGCTGCAAGCTGCGCTCCAGGGTCTGCGTCCAGTCGCTCGCGGCGGCCTCGAGAGCCTGGCGTACCTCGGCCCTGGCGCGCGTGAGTTCGAGCTCCAGCTCGGCGTGCATGTCGTCGCGGTAGCGACTCTCCTCGGCCTTGAGCAGGGCGTACTCGGTGCCGGCAAAGCCGGCTAGTGCCACCGCCGTGGCGGCGGTGCCGGCCAACAGCGCCATCGGGCCGCTGGGTGCGGTGGCGGCCGTGGTTGCTGCGCCGGTGCCCACCGAACGCGCCGCATGCATGCCCAGGCGTGGCGCGATACGGGCCATCAGGGCACGCGAGCCCTGCATGGCCGTGCCAGCCACCAGCCGCTGTGTCAGTGCGCGCCCGGCGGCGAAGCCGACGACCCCGCCGGCCCCTGCCGCTCCCCAGCGCGCCTCGTCCCAGCGGCCCTGGAGCATGCCTTCGAGGGCCAGATCGAGATCGATGGTGGGGAGCTCATCCTCGTTTCGCGCCGCGGCCTGGCGGGGGGCGTAGCGTGTCTGCAGCGTGCTGCCGATCTCCCCCACGACTCGCTGCTGCACCTCGATCAGGCGGGCGCCGAAGTCGGCTTCCAGCTCTTCCAGCGCCGCGGCAATGTTGCTGCGCTCGAGGAGCCGTTCGTTCAGCTGTGCCTCGAGCCACTCGTCGAGATCGCCGCCCAGCGCCACCGCCAGACGCAGGTAGCTGCCCCGCAGCGAGAAGTGCCAGTCGAGATACTCGGGTATGGCCGCCTCCAGCGGTGCGAAGGCGGTATCGAGACGCGCATCCAGCCACGGCTGCATCTCGTCACGCAGATGAAGATCGAGCTGGCCGCTGAGCACGCTCAGCTCCTGACCCAGGGCGGCATGGGTTTCGCCGTCCAGAATCAGCGCCTCGCCATTGACGACGACCCGAAACAGCGGCGCCTCGCTGCGCTCCTGCAGCTGTCGATAGCCGTAGCCCAGCGCGAGCATCAACGTCAGCACGAGGAGCAGTGTCAGCCCCCAGTAGGCAGCCGGTACACGTCGCAGGGGCTCGGCCATCGATGTCATGGTGCATCCTTCCTTTCAGCGTTGCGCAAGTGCCCGAGCGTATCGCGCAGGGCATCGGCGCCGACCGTCAGCCTCACCACGGCCCAGGCGAAGGCGCTCTGGGAGAGCAGCAGCAGGAACCAGCCGAACACGGCCAACCCCTGGCCCAGGCCGTGCCGCTCGAGAGCATTCTGCATGGCCCAGTACTGGGTCAGTTCGAGCGCCTGGCCGAAGCGCTCGAACGCGCCCAGCAGGCCGCCGCCAGCCGTCGTCGAAGTGTGGCGTATCACGGCCTCTTCCCAGCCCAGCCCCACCAGGTAGGGTTGCGGCAGCCACAGCGCCGTGAGCACCAACAGCAATGCCAGCAGCGTACCGGCGGGCCACACCAGCAGACGTCGCACCAGAGCGGCGACGTACTCGTCAATGACGTGACGCTGCAGCTGTCGCCTCAGGAGCTGCTGAACGAGCACCAGCGTCACCAGCGACAGCAGCAGCACTGGCCAATAGACCGGTGGAAGGAGCCGCAGTTTCACCAGCAGCAGCAGGGCCAGCAGGATGGCGAGGCCCTGGTGCCACAGGGCCATGAGAAGACCGCCGCGCACCCAGCGATGCCAGGGCGAGGCGGAGTCGAGGTACTGCCCCAGCCAGGCCCGGCGGCGCAGACGTGCCGCCTCGAAGCTGCCGACGAAGATAAGCTGCGCCGCGATCACCCAGGCCGGCAGCAGCAGAGTGGCGGCAACTCCTGGCCCCAGCAGCGCCCACAGCCCCATGAAGCTGGCCACGCAGATGACGGGGCCATGCCGCCCCAGGACCTGCCGCCAACGTGCGGAAAGGCGCTTGGCCATGTTCATGCCTCGTTCGCCTGCGCAGCCAACACCTTACGATGGCCAGCGCACGGGTTCGATCAGCTCGACTGCACCATCGCGCTGACCTTGTCGAGAATGTGCCGGCCGATGGGCAGCGCCGAGGTGGCGGCCGGCGATGGGGCATTGCAGACGTTGACGGTACGCCGGGTGTTGACGAACAGGAAGTCGTCGATCAGGCGGCCATCGCGGGAGACGGCCTGGGCTCGCACCCCGGCGGGCCAGGGTTCGAGGTCGTCCAGCGTCAGGCTGGGGCAGTACTTGCGTACCTCTTCGAGATAACCGCGGCGCCACAGCGAATTCTTCAGCTCGTGTATGCCCGGCCGCAGGTTGCGCCCCAGCACCTTGAGAATGCCGGGGTTGCTGAACATGCGTGCCATGTCGGCGAGCGAGACGTCGCTCTTGCGGTAGCCTTCGCGCTTGAGCGCCAGCACCGCATTGGGCCCCACGGTCACCGAGCCGTCGATCATGCGGGTCAGGTGCACGCCGAGAAACGGCATGCTGGGATCGGGAATGGGATAGATCAGATGCTTGACGATATCGCTGTGACGGTCGGGCAGCCGGTAGTATTCGCCACGGAAAGGACAGATGGTGAAGCCCGGATCGCGGCCCAGCAGACGCACCACCCGATCGGCCATCAGGCCGGAGCAGGTCACCAGATAGCGGCTGTTGAACTCGCCCTGGGAGGTGCCGACGATCACCTCACCGGTGCGCTCGGCGAGGCCGGTGACATGGTGGTCGTAACGGATCTGGCCCCCGTGCCGCTGGAACTCGTCGGCCATGGCCTCGGCCACCCGGGCATAGCTGACGATGCCGCTGGAGGGCACGAAGATGGCACCCTGGCCGGTGATGTGCGGTTCGCGCTCCTTCAGCTCACCGGCGGAGAGCCACTCGCGCTCCAGCCCGTTGGCGGCGGTGCGCTCCCACAGCGCCTCCATGCGCTGCATCTCCTGCTCGTTGGTGGCCACCAGCAGCTTGCCGCAGACCTCGTAGGGGATGGCGTGACGGTCGCAGAACTCCTTCGTGGCGCGGTTGCCCTCGAGGCAGAAGCGCGCCTTGAGGCTTCCCGGCGCATAGTAGACGCCGGCATGGATCACACCGCTGTTGTGGCCGGTCTGGTGCTGCGCGGGGCCGCTCTCCTTCTCCAGCAGCAGCATCTTCTTTTCGGGGTAGCGTTCGATCAGCTGCATCGCGGTGGAAAGGCCGAGAATGCCGCCACCCAGAATGATGAAATCGTACACGTAGGCCTCGCGTCGCCAGTGTGATCGCCAGAAGGATGGCCATTACGATACTCTTGGCCCGTTGGGCTTGCCAGCCGTACCGCGAACCCTTCATGCCAAAGGCGTGGGCAACGGCGTTTTCCAGCGGTTTGGGTTGTCGGTATACTAGTGCGCATTGTTTGAGGCGCCCCGGTCGTTGCGTACAGACATCGCCATGGGCAGATAACGATTACAGGACCGTCGAGAGGTGGTGAGAGTGAAATCCAGCAAACTGATCTTGGGCTGTCTGGCCACCGTGGGCCTCACTGCAGGCGCTGCGACCGTGCACGCCGAAGTGGACCGCGATGCCATTGCCGAGCGCATCAAGCCCATCGGCCAGCTCTGCCTGGTGGGTGACGACTGCGGCACGGCTGCGGCACCCGCCAACGGCAACGGCGAGGCCGCGGCCAACGGTATCGATGGCGGGGCCATCTACCAGCGCGTGTGCATGGCCTGCCACGATACCGGCGCTGCCGGCGCTCCCCGCCGCGGCGAAGAGGGCGAGTGGAGCGAGCGTATCGACCAGGGCTGGGACACCCTGCTGGAGCACGCCATCAACGGCATCGGCGCCATGCCGGCCCGCGGCGGCAACCCCAACCTTTCCGACGAGGAGGTCGCGGCTTCCACCGCCTACCTGCTCGAGCCGGTGATGGACGTTCCCGAGATCGGTGACGATGCCGCTGCCGACGAAGAAGCCGTGACCGAAGAGGGTCCGGTGGAAGAGGAAGCCGAAGCGGCTGCCGTGGCAGCCGACGAGGCGGTCGAGGAAGAGGCCGTGGAAGAAGCCGCTACCGAAGAAGCGGCCGCTGGCGATGACGAGCCGGCATGGGCCGGTATCGACGGCGAGGCCATCTACAACCAGGCGTGCATGGCCTGTCACATGACCGGCGCCGCCGGTGCACCCCGCCGTGGCGAAGAGGGCGAGTGGGCCCAGCGCATGGAGCAGGACATGGACACCATCTACGAGCATGCCATCAACGGCATCGGCGCCATGCCGCCCAAGGGTGGCCACGCCAACCTCTCCGACGATGAAGTTCGCGCCGCTACCGACTACCTGGTCGAGCCGGTGCGCTGATCCAGCCTAGAGCGGTAACGCAAACGGGGCGCCAGTGGCGCCCCGTTTGCATTGGTGGCAGGAGCCTTCAGCTTGTGAAGAGCCTTCAGCTTGTGAAGAGCCCTCAGCTCAGTGGAGAGCCTTCAGCCCAGTAACGAACGCAGCCCGGCGATGGCATCCTGCCCCCGCGCCTGCTTCTTGTCCGGGTCCTCGCGGTCCGGCCGCCCCTCCCACTCCAGATCGTCCGGCGGCAGCTCGTCGAGAAAGCGGCTCGGCACGCAGTCCATCAGCTCGCCGAAGGCCTTGCGCTGTCGCGCCAGGGTCAGGGTCAGGGTCTGGCGCGCCCGGGTGATGCCTACGTAGGCCAGACGCCGCTCCTCCTCCACCGTGCCGGCCTCGATGGCGTTGCGGTGGGGAAGCAGCTCCTCCTCCAGCCCCATCAGGTAGACGTGAGGAAATTCCAGCCCCTTGGAGGCGTGCATGGTCAACAGCTGCACCCGATCGGTGTCATCCTCCTCGGCCTGCTGCTCGAGGATGTCGCGCAGCACCAGCCGCGAGATGGCCGCTTCCACGTCGTCGGTCTCGGCGTCGTCTTCTTCGCCGGCCTGCTCCGCACGCTCTTCGGGGCTCTCGTTTCCAAGGGCAGGCTTCATCGACTTCTCCAACTGGTCGATCAGCGTCCAGACGTTGGCCATGCGCTTTTCGGCGATGGTCGGCGCGCTGGCGTTCTGGTAGAGCCACGCCTCGTAGTCCATCTCGTGCAGCATGCCGCGAATGGCGGCCAGGGCGTCGCCCTGGTCCATGCGCCGACGCACGCCGTCGATGAAGTGAGTGAAGCGGCCAAGGCGCTCCACCGCCCGCGCCGGCAGCTGCTGCTCCAGGCCCAGCTCGTGGCAGGCGTCGAACAGCGAGACGCCGCGCTCGGTGGCGTAGTTGGCAAGCTTCTCCAGGGTGCCGGGGCCGATCTCGCGGCGCGGCACGTTGACGATGCGCAGGAAGGCGTTGTCGTCGGCCGGGTTGATCAGCAGGCGCAGGTAGGCCATGGCGTCCTTGATCTCGTTGCGCGAGAAGAACGAGGTGCCGCCGGAGAGCTTGTAGGGAATCTGGTAGTGCTGGAGCTTCAGCTCCAGCAGGCGGGCCTGGAAGTTGCCGCGGTAGAGCACGGCGAAGTCGCGCCACTCGGCGCGCTCCTTGATGCGTCGGGTGAGGATCTCGCTGGCCACCCGCTCGGCCTCGGCCTCCTCGTGACGGTTGACCACTACGCGGATCGGCGCGCCCTGGCCCATTTCCGACCACAGGGTCTTCTCGTAGACGTGGGGGTTGTTGGCGATCAGCGTGTTGGCCGCGCGCAGGATGGTGCCGGTGGAGCGGTAGTTCTGCTCCAGCTTGATCACGTTGAGCCGCGGGAAGTCCTCGCCCAGGGTCACCAGGTTCTCGGGCCGCGCGCCGCGCCAGGCGTAGATCGACTGGTCGTCGTCGCCCACCACGGTGAAGGTCTTGCGCTCCTCCATCAGCAGCTTGACCAGCAGGTACTGGGAGACGTTGGTGTCCTGGTACTCGTCCACCAGCATGTAGTGGATCTTGCGTCGCCAGCGCGCCAGCACCTCGGGGTCGCGCTGCAGCAGTACCACCGGCAGCAGGATCAGGTCGTCGAAGTCCACCGCGTTGTAGGCCTTGAGGTGGCGCACGTAGGCCTCGTAGACCCGCGCGGCGTAGTGCTCGTCTTCGCTGGCGGCATGCGACAGCGCTTGGCCCGGCAGCACCAAGTCGTTCTTCCACTCCGATATCTGATGCTGCACGGCATTGATCTGCTCGGCGTCGACCTGGGCGTCCTTGTTCATCAGGTCGCGCAGCAGCGCCTTGGCGTCCTCGGGGTCGAACAGCGAGAAGCCCGGCTTGTAGCCCAGCGCCTTGAGCTCGCCGCGGATGATGTTGAGGCCCAGGGTGTGGAAGGTCGAGACGGTCAGCCCGTGGCCCTCCTTGCCCTTGAGCATCTGCCCCACCCGCTCCTTCATCTCGCGGGCCGCCTTGTTGGTGAAGGTCACCGCGGCGATGCGCCGGGCGCTCATGCCGCACTCCTGCACCAGGTAGGCGATCTTGGTGGTGATCACGCTGGTCTTGCCGGAGCCGGCGCCGGCCAGCACCAGGCAGGGGCCGTCGATGTAGCGTACCGCTTCCTGCTGGCGCGGGTTGAGCTTGGCCAGGCGCTGCCGAATGCTCATGGGCGTGCCTCGGTTGGCCTGTCGAATTCCGCCGCCCCGGTGAAGCCGAGCTGACGCCAGGCCTCGAACACCAGGATGGCGCAGGCGTTGGAGAGGTTGAGGCTGCGGCTGTCGGGCAGCATGGGGATGCGCAGCCGCTGCTCGGGCGGCAGGGCGTCGAGCATGGCCTGGGGCAGGCCGCGGGTCTCGGGGCCGAACAGCAGCACGTCGCCGGGGCGGTAGCGCGGCTCGTGGTAGCCGGTGCGGCCGCGGGTCGAGACGGCAAAGACACGCTCCGGTTTCACGGCCTCGACGAAGCCCGGCCAGTCGCGGTGCACGCGCACGGCGGCCCACTCATGGTAGTCGAGCCCGGCGCGGCGCAGGCGCTTGTCGTCGAGCACGAAGCCCAGCGGCTCGATCAGATGCAGACGAAAGCCGCTGTTGGCGCAAAGCCGGATCAGATTGCCGGTGTTGGGCGGGATCTCGGGTTCGAAGAGTACGACGTCGAGCATGGCGGCCTGCCAGAGAACGCCGACGGACCCCGTCGGGGCCCGCCGGTACAGCGAGAGATCAGAAGCTCAGGCGAACCCCGACCTGGGCGCCACGATCCAGGGTGCGGTTGCCGTGACGGTTGTCGAAGTCGGCGGCCGCCTGGCGCAGGCCGACGTAGCCGTCGACGTTGGGCGTGAAGGAGTAGCGCGCACGCACGCCGAATTCGTAGCCGTCATCCAGGTCGCCGCTGGTCACCACGCTGGGGGTGTAGAAGCCGTAGCCGCCCACGGAGACGGACGGCGCCTGGGGCAGGTAGACGTAGCCATAGCCACCCAGGCCGAGACCGCCGCCGTTGCCGTAGTCGGTGTCGTACTGGGTCCAGCGGGCACCGATGCCCACGTCGCGCTCGCGGGTGCGCTGTGCGCCGAGCAGCTGGGCGTGGTAGATGGTGGCATCTTCGCGATAATCGCTGTGCAGGACGCCGCCGCCCAGCATCACACCGTGGGCAATCTCACCGGCTGCATCGAACTGCACGGCATCGGGCCCGAGATTGAGATCGAGACTGCCGGCGGCATGGGCGCCGGTGGCAGCGAAGAGAATGCCGGTGGCCAGCGCGGCCTTGGCGAAGTGTCCAAGCGTTTTCATCGACGACTCCTCAACAGATGCGCTTGAAGCGCGCTTCACGATTCACTCGGCGGTGACGCCGTAGCGCGCACGATAGTCGCGTATGGCGGCCGCATGTCCCTGTAATTCTTGGTTCGACTGCTGTTCGAGGTAGCTCAGCACCATATCCAGCGTGACGATGCTGACCACCGGCATGCCGTAGCGCGACTCGACTTCCTGGATGGCGCTCTGGCTGCCCTCGCCGCGCTCCTGACGGTCCAGCGCGATCACCACTCCGGCCGCCTCGGCGCCGGCGGCCTCGATCAGCGTCATCACCTCGCGAATGGCGGTGCCTGCGGTGATCACGTCGTCGATGATCAGGATACGCCCGGCCAGCTCGGCACCGACGATGTTGCCGCCCTCGCCGTGACTCTTCGCCTCCTTGCGATTGAAGGCGAAGGGCAGATCGCGGTCGTGATGGTCGGCCAGTGCCACCGCGGTGGTGGCCGCCAGCGGAATGCCCTTGTAGGCTGGGCCGAACAGCACGTCGAACGAGAGCCCGCTGGCCTCGATGGCATTGGCGTAGAAGCGGCCCAGTTGCGCCAGGGCGCTGCCGGTGCGAAACAGCCCGGCATTGAAGAAATAGGGGCTGACGCGGCCCGACTTGAGGGTGAACTCGCCGAACTTCAGCACGCCCTGCTCGATCGCGAACTCGATGAACTCCCGCTGATAGGCTTGCATGCTGGCCGACACCTCACTTCCCCTGCTATTCATAAGGCTCTGTTCATAAGCCCAGTTTTCTCATCCATGGGATGGGATCTGTGTCCTACCATGGAATATCCATGCGGGCCATTTACCCAAACGTCGAAACGTCGGGTATCATACACGCGCGACGTCAAAGGGACCATGTATGAAAATTGCCACCATCAATGTCAACGGAATCCGCGAAGCGGTCGGACGGGGCTTCCTCGACTGGCTGGCCGAGCAGGACGCCGACGTCATCTGCGTGCAGAACCTCAAGGCCAAGAGTTTCGAACTCGACGACAGCATTCTGTACCCGGAAGGCTACGAAGGCTACTTCCTCGACGCCGAGGAGGACGGCTTCTCCGGCGTGGGGATCTATTGCCGCAAGATACCCAAGGCGATCATGTACGGCCTCGGCTTTCCCCAGTGCGACCACGAGGCGCGCTTCCTGCAGGCCGATTACGACCGTTTCAGCATCGCCAGCTTCCTGATGCCCGACGGCAGCGATTATGCCGCCAAGCAGGCCTTCATGGCCCAGTATCAGGAATACCTGAACAAGATGGCACGCAAGCGTCGTGAGTACATCATCTGCGGCACCTGGCACATCGCCCACAAGACCATCGACCTGGAGAACTGGGCCGACAACCAGACCACGCCGGGCTTCAAGCCCGAAGAGCGGGCCTGGATGGACCAGGTATTCGGCCCCACCGGCTTCATCGATACCTTCCGCGAGATCAACCGCGACGCCGGTGAGTACACCTACTGGCCCAAGCTCGACCAGGATGTGCCGCGCTCACGTCAGGAAGGCTGGCGGATCGACTATCAGATCGTCGGACCCAACCTGCGCCGCCACGTGGTCGACGCCTGGATCGACTACGACGCCACCTTCAGCGAGTACGCCCCGCTGTTCGTCGAGTACGACCTGACGCTGTAAGCACACCCCTTCGTCGCGGCCCGACCGGGCTGCAGTGCGCCGGCATTGGATGCCGGCGCACTGCGTTTTGATTCAGCGACGAATGCCCAGGGCCTCGCGCTGGTGCTCGAAGAGCTGGGCGCCGGCGTTCTCGGCCAGCTCCAGCATGGCGTTGAGCTGCTCGCGGGAGAACACCCCCGCCTCGGCGGTGCCCTGCACCTCGATCAGCCCGCCCGACTCGGCCATCACCACGTTCATGTCGGTGTCGGCGCCGCTGTCCTCGGGGTAGTCGAGATCCACCACCGGCAGACCCTTGAACAATCCCACCGAGACCGAGCTGATCAGCTGCACGAAGGGATCGCCCTTGATCAGCTTCTTGCGCTGCAAATAGCGGATGGCGTCCACCAGCGCCACGCAGCCGCCGGTGATCGAGGCGGTGCGGGTGCCGCCGTCGGCCTGGATCACGTCGCAGTCCACGGTGATGGTGAATTCGCCCAGCTTCTTGAGGTTGACCGACGCCCGCAGCGAGCGGCCGATCAGGCGCTGGATCTCCAGCGTACGCCCGCCCTGCTTGCCGCGGGCCGCCTCGCGGCCGCCGCGGGTGTGGGTGGCGCGCGGCAGCATGCCGTACTCGGCGGTGACCCAGCCCTGCCCCTTGCCGCGCAGCCAGCGCGGCACGCCGGCCTCGACGCTGGCGTTGCACAGCACCTTGGTGTCGCCGAACTCCACCAGCACCGAACCCTCGGCGTGGCGGGTGAAATCACGGGTCAGGCGAATCTCGCGGGGCTGGTCGGGGCGCCGTCCGCTGGGGCGTTTCAGGTCGGAAGCCATGTTACCTCTCGAATCGATACGAACTGGGTGACGCCGGGCCGGGCGGGTGGCCCTGGGCATCGGTGTCGAATGGCTGGCCATTCTACACGGTCGGGGCGGGTAATCGGTTAAACTCCTCGTCTCACATCCCGTCCGTGCTGCCGAAGTGCCGACGACCGAACAAGGAGTTCCCATGGTTGACCAAAGCAAGGTTCACAGCATGACCGCCTTTGCCCGCCAGAGCCGTGAGGACGACTGGGGCAGCCTGCAGCTGGAGCTGCGCTCGGTGAATCAGCGCTACCTGGAACCCTTCTTCCGGCTGCCCGAGGCCCTGCGCGATCTGGAGCCCGCCTTCCGCGAGGCGCTGCGCACGCGCCTGGCCCGCGGCAAGGTGGAGTGTCACCTGCGCTTCGAACCCACCGACATCAGCGAGACCCTGGCGGTCAATCACACCCGCCTGGTGGCCCTGGCCGCGGCGCTGGGGGAGATTCGCGAAGCGCTGCCCCAGGTCGCCATGCCCGACGCCCTGTCGCTGCTGGAACACCCCGGCGTGCTCGATGCCCAGGGCATCGACCTGGACCTGGTGAAGGCGGAGGCCACGGCGCTGTTCGAGGCCGCCCTCGACGAGCTGATCGAGGCCCGCGCCCGCGAGGGCGACAAGCTCGCCGTGATGATCCGGGAACGCCTGAGCGGCGTGCGCGAGCAAGTCGCCGAAGTGCGCCGCCTGATGCCGACCATCCTCGAGCGTCAGCGCGCCCAGCTGCTGGAGCGTCTGGAGACGGTCAAGGCGGAACTCGACCCCCAGCGCCTGGAAGCCGAACTGGTGCTGCTGGCCCAGAAGGCCGACGTGGACGAGGAGCTCGACCGGCTCGAGGCCCACGTCAGCGAAGTGGAGCGCCAGCTCGGCCAGAAGGGGCCCAAGGGGCGCCGCCTCGACTTCCTGATGCAGGAGCTCAACCGCGAGGCCAATACCCTCTCCTCCAAGTCGGCGGTGGCCAGCACCACCCGCTGCGCGGTGGAGCTCAAGGTGCTGATCGAGCAGATGCGCGAGCAGATCCAGAATATCGAGTGACACGACCATGAAGGCGAACCGGGCAGTGCCTTGTCGAAGGCATCCATCCCGCGTCATGGGGTGGCTACGACGGCTGGCACTGGCCGTCTGCCTCATGGTACCCCTGCCGGGTTGGGGGCAGGCCGCGGTCGAGGGGCCCGAGGGGGCCAGAGACGTCATCGTCGTCGGTGGCGATTACTACCACCCGCCCTACGAGTTTCTCGACGATGACGGCGAGCCTGCCGGCTACAACGTGGAGCTGACCCAGGCCATCGCCGAGGTGATGGGCATCGAGGTGCGCATCGAGCTCAAGCCGTGGAGCGAGGTGCGCCGGGGGCTGGAGCAGGGGGAGATCGACATTCTCCAGGGCATGTCGTTCTCCGAGGCGCGCACCGAACAGTTCGATTTCGCCCCGCCCCATGCCATCGTCCATCAGTCGATCTTCGCCCGCCGCGGCGACCCGGTGGTCGAGGTCGAGGAGCTGCGTGGCAGGGAGGTGCTGGTCCAGCGCGGCGACATCATGCACGACTACCTGATCGAACATGACATCGGCGCCGTGGTGATCCCCGTGGACACCCACGCCGATGCGCTGCGGGCGCTGGCCGCCGGCCAGCACGACTACGCCCTGGTGGCCAACCTGCCGGCGCTCTACCTCAGCCGCGAGCTGGGCCTGACCAACCTGGTGCCGGTGGCGCGGCCCTTTTCGCTGCGCTACGGCTACGCGGTGCGCCAGGGCGACGCCAACCTGCTGGCCAAGTTCAGCGAGGGGCTGGCCATCCTCAAGAACACCGGCCGCCACCAGGCGATCTACGACCGCTGGCTGGGGCCATTGGAGGGCGGCGAGGGCTTCCCCTGGCACCGGGTCGGCCAGGTCGGCGCGGCGCTCTCGGCGCTGCTGCTGCTGATCCTGGGCGTCATCGTGATCTGGAACCGCCTGCTCAAGCGTGAGGTGGCGGCGCGCACCGAGGAGCTGCGGCTGCACCAGCAGCAGCTGATCCAGGCCGACAAGATGGCGTCGCTCGGCGTGCTGGTCTCGGGGGTGGCCCACGAGATCAACAACCCCAGCAGCCTGCTGCTGCTGAACCTGCCGGTGCTGCGCGACGCCTGGGCCGACGCCGAGCCGATCCTCGAAGCGCACTACCGCCGCCACGGCGACTTCCCGTTCGGCGGGCTGCCCTATTCGCGCATGCGCGAGGAGATCCCCGGCATGATCGACGACATGCAGGAGGGCACCCGGCGCATCAAGCGCATCGTCGGCGACCTCAAGGATTTCGCCCGCCAGGGCGGCAGCGCTCAGGCCGAGCTCTTCGATCTCAACGAGGTGGTGGCCACCGCCGTGCGCCTGGTGGACAATTCGATCCGCAAGGCGACCGGCCGCTTCGAGGCCCACTATGCCGACGACCTGCCGCCGCTGGTCGGCAACGCTCAGCGCATCGAGCAGGTGGTGATCAACCTGGTGCTGAACGCCTGTCAGGCGCTGGAGAACCCTGCCCAGGGCATCCGCCTGACGACGCGTCACGAGCGCAGCGAGGGCCGGGTGCTGGTGGAGGTGTGCGACGAGGGGTGCGGCATCGCCCCGGAGGACATGCACCGGCTGACGGACCCCTTCTTCACCACCCGCCGCGAGTGCGGCGGCACCGGGCTGGGCCTCTCCGTCTCCGCCAGTATCGTCAGCGAGCATCAGGGCGGCCTGACCTTCGACTCCCGGCCCGGCCACGGTACCCGGGCCGTGCTGTCGCTGCCAACCAGGCCGGCCGACGCGACGTCGACCAGCACGCCCCAGACCCGTGAGCAGGAGACAGACGCACCATGAGCACGCCCCTGACCACACCGCCCCTCTACCCCGCATTCGGCGTGCTGCTGGTCGACGACGAGCCCTCCTTCCTGCGCAGCCTGAGCATCGCCCTGGAGCGCAGCGGGGGCATCAACCACATTCACCGCTGCCAGGACAGCCGCGAGGTCATGGACATCCTGGCGCGGGAGAACATCGGCCTGGTAACCCTGGACCTGACCATGCCCCACCTGTCGGGCGAGGAGCTGCTGGCGCGCATCGTCGAGGAGTATCCCGACATCGGCGTGATCGTCATCAGCGGCCTCAATCAGGTGGAAACCGCGGTCAACTGCATCAAGCTCGGGGCCTTCGACTACTTCGTCAAGACCGACGAGGAGAGCCGGCTCATCGAAGGCATCCGCCGCGCCATTCGCCTGCAGGAGCTGAGCCAGGAGAACCAGGCGCTGCGTCGGCGCGTGCTCTGCGACACCCTGGAGCGGCCCGAGGCCTTCGCCCATATCCTCACCGCCGACAAGGCGATGCGCGCGGTCTTCCAATATCTGGAGTCGGTGGCGCTGACCCGTCAGCCCATCCTGATCACCGGCGAGAGCGGCGTGGGCAAGGAACTGATCGCCCGGGCCGCCCATGCCCTGAGCGGCTGCAGCGGGCCGCTGGTGTGCGTCAACGTGGCCGGCCTCGACGACAACGTCTTCGCCGATACGCTGTTCGGCCACCAGCGCGGGGCCTTCACCGGCGCCGATCAGCCGCGGGCCGGCATGATCGAGCAGGCCGCGGGCGGCACCCTGCTGCTCGACGAGATCGGCGATCTCAGCCCGGCCTCCCAGGTGAAGCTGCTGCGCCTGCTCCAGGAGGGGGAGTACTACCCGCTGGGCAGCGACCGGCCCAAGCGCCTGCAGGCCCGGGTGCTGGTGGCGACCCACCACGACCTGGCCGAGAAGCAGCGCACGGGCGCCTTCCGCAAGGACCTCTACTATCGCCTGCGCACGCATCAAGTACACATTCCGCCGCTGCGCCAGCGCAAGCAGGACATTCCTCTGCTGCTGGACCACTTCCTGACCGAAGCGGCCGAGGAGCTCGGCAAGCGCAAGCCGAGCCATCCCGCCGAGCTGGAGATCCTGCTCGGCGAGTACGCCTTTCCCGGCAACGTGCGCGAGCTGCGCGCCATGGTCTATGACGCCATGAGCCTGCACCGCAGCCACACGCTCTCCATGGAGTCGTTCAAGCGTGCCATCGGCCAGCCGGGAGCGGTGGTTCCCACGCACCAGCCCAGCCCAGGGCCCATGTTCGCTGCCGACGAGCCGCTGCCCACCCTGGAAGCGGTCGCCGAGGCGCTGGTGGAGGAGGCGCTGCGCCGCGCCGAAGGCAATCAGTCGATCGCCTCGCGCTGGCTGGGCATCTCGCAGCCTGCCTTGAGCAAGCGGCTGAAGAAGCGCCGCACGGAAGGGTCATAACCTGGGTTATAACGATAACTTGAGTTATAACTCTTTTTTGTCCTTCCAGTTCAATCAGTTAGCTTTATCGCTTAGCCCCTCTAGAACCTGGGTTATAGCGCTGACGATGGCGCAAAGCCTCACCCCTTGAATTTTTTCTCTCTGAATCAATAGGTTGCAGGAAAGCAGCGGAATGGCATGGAACTTGCGATGACAACCGGCCCGCTTACGGTGGGCCCAGTCGAAAAACATCAGCAAGAGGTTCCAGTTCCATGCCAAGAATAACGATACCCACCGCCACTCCCCGGTCCGTGCTGCTCCACGTCGCGCCCGAGCGGAGGAACGCCTGATGCTCGATCTGATCAACGACCTGCTGTGGGGCAAGGTGCTCATCGCCCTGCTGATCGCCGTCGGCGTCGGCTTCACCCTGAGCTCACGCTTCGTCCAGTTTCGCTATTTCGCCCGCATGTTCCGCATCCTCGGCGCCAGCCAGGCGTTCAAGCGTGACAAGCACGGCCATCTGAGCTCCTTCCAGGCGCTGCTGCTCTCCATTGCCGGCCGCGTCGGCGGCGGCAACATCGCCGGCGTGGCGGTGGCCATCACCCTCGGCGGCCCCGGGGCGATCTTCTGGATGTGGCTGGTCGGCCTGATGGGCATGGCCACCAGCTTCCTCGAGTGCACCCTGGCCCAGGCCTACAAGACGGCCCAGCCGGACGGCACCTACCGCGGCGGACCGGCCTACTACATTGCCCGCGGCCTCGGTAGCCGCTGGAAGTGGCTGGCCGCGCTCTACTCGGTGCTGCTGCTGGTCACCTTCGGTTTCGGCTTCACCGCGCTGCAGTCCTATGCCGTGGCCACCTCCTTCGACGACGCCTTCGGCATTCCGGTGCTCTATACCGGGATCGGCATGGCCGCGGTGGTCGGCCTGATCATCTTCGGCGGCATCAAGCGCATCGCCCGGGTGACCGAGGTGCTGGTGCCGGTCATGGCGGTGGGCTACCTGCTGATTGCCTTCGTGGTACTGGGCATGAACTTGCCGCGCATCCCCGAGGTCTTCCTGCTGATCGTCAACAGCGCCTTCGGCCTGGAGCCGGCGGTGGGTGGCGGTATCGGCGCCGCCATCATGATGGGGGTCAAGCGCGGCCTGTTCTCCAACGAGGCGGGCCTGGGCAGCGCGCCCAACGTCGCCGCGGTGGCCTATGTGCCGCACCCGGCCAACCAGGGGGTCGTGCAGGCCTTCTCGGTGTTCATCGACACCCTGATCATCTGCTCGGCCACCGCCTTCATCATCCTGCTCAGCGGCGCCTACGACCCGACCAGCGGTGCCGACATCGGCGGCGTGGCGCTGACCCAGGTCTCGCTGGCCGACCACGTGGGCGAATGGGGCCGCAGCTTCGTCAGCGTGGCGCTGCTGCTGTTCGGCTTCAGCACCATTCTCTACAACTACTACCTGGGAGAGAACAGCCTCAACTACTTCAGCGATGGCAACGTCACGCTGTTCAACCTGTTCCGCATCGCGATCGTCGCGCTTTGCGCCTGGGGCGCGCTGACCGACCTGGGCACGGTGTTCGCCTTCGCCGACGTGACCATGGGCTTCCTGGCGCTGGCCAACCTTATCGCCCTGCTCATGCTGTTCAAGCCTGGGCTGCGCCTGATGCGCGACTTCGACGAGCAGATCCGCGCCGGCATTCGCCACCCCGTGTTCGATGCCCAGAAGTTCGCCGACCTCGACATCGATCCCGCCGCCTGGGAGATCGAGCCCGAGGACATCGAGCGCCTTAAGCGTTACGGCGCAGCGGCACCGACCGCCGGCCAGCCGGTGAAGTAGCGGTGCGATACCCTCTGTCACGGCCTGCGGCCGGCCCCGATGCTTCGGGGCCGGCCGTTGGGGCTCAGAGCGTGCGAACCCTGCCGGAAGGGGAAGACATGCAGGCCTGGCTGGAGAGCATCCATGCCCGGGCCCGCTCCCGGCTCGGCAGCGGCCGGGTCGCCAGCTACATCCCGGCGTTGGCCGAACAGGACCCGGAACGGCTCGGCATCGCCGTGTGCACCAACGACGGCACGCTGTATGCCGCCGGGGACGCCGAGACGCCCTTCTCGATCCAGAGCATCGCCAAGGTGCTGCTGCTCACCCTTGCCCTGCGTACCCACGGCGAAGCGCTGTGGCAGCGGGTCGGGCTCAATCCGTCGGGCATGCCGTTCAACTCGCTGGCCCAGCTCGAGGCCGAACGGGGCAAGCCGCGCAACCCCTTCATCAATGCCGGCGCCATCGCGGTCACGGATCGCCTGGTCAGCGCCTTTGCCACCCCGGACAAGCACCTGCAGGACGTGGCCCGGCGGCTGGCGGGCAACGCCAGGATCCTGATCGACGACGAGGTGCTGGACTCCGAGTGGCAGCACCGTTCGCGCAACGCCGCCATGGCCTATCTGATGAAGGCCTTCGGCAACCTGGACAACGACGTCGACGAGGTGTTGCGCACCTACTTCTCCTGCTGTGCGCTGGCCATGAGCTGCACCGACCTGGCCGTGGCCATGAACTTCCTGGCGGCCGACGGCGAAGCCCGCGCCATGGGCGAGCGCTTCGTCTCGCCGGGACTGACGCGCCGCATCAATGCGATCATGGCGACCTGCGGCATGTACGACGCGGCGGGGGATTTCGCCTATCGCGTCGGGCTGCCGGCGAAGAGCGGCGTGGGCGGCGGCATCGTCGCCGTGGTGCCGGGACGGATGACGGTCTGCGCCTGGTCGCCGGCCCTCGACGACAACGGCAATTCCGTGGCCGCCCAGTACGCCCTGGAACTGTTCGCCGAGGAGCTCGATCCGGCTGGGATCAGCGTGCCCCGGGGATGATCTCGAGCCGATAGCCGGCGGCGAGCTGATGGTTTCTCTCCTGCTCGAGGGCGCCTAACAGCAGGGCGCTGCCGGTCAAGTCGCCGGGCAATGTCACGAGGAGAACATCGCCCTCGACGCCCAGGGTAACGTCGTCGGGCGGCGTTTCAGGTCGGGAGTGGTTGAGTATCGCCGCCAGACGCAGCAGTCGCGCCAGACGCGCATAGCGCTGGCGTACCGTTGCCGGAAACTCCTTGAGTTCCTTGATGGGGAACTTGCGCCGGTGCGCCCGTACCAGGAAGGCAAGGCCGCGCTGATCCGTGCGCGAGAAGCCCGGCAGGTCGGAATGCTCGAGCAGGTAGGCGCCATGCCGATGGAACTGGCTATGCGAAACGGCCAAGCCTATCTCGTGCAACCTGGCTGCCCAAGCCAGCAACTGGCGCTGCTCGTCGCCGAGCTGCCAGGCCTCGGCCACCTGGTCGAAGGCCGCCATGGCACTTGCAGCCACGTTGCCAGCCTGGCGCCTGTCGGTGGCATAGCGCAGATCGAGACCATCGAGTGTCTTGAGCCGCGAATCCTCCGGGGTGTTACGGCCGATCAGATCGTAGAGTATGCCCTCGCGCAACGCGCCGTCCGAATAGCGCAGAAACGGCAGGTCGAAGGCTTCGAAAACCGCGCACAGCACTGCCACGCCCGCCGGAAACACTCTGGCGCGATCGGGCTTGAGCCCAACCAGGGCGAGCTGGTCGATATGGCCGCAATCGATCAACTGCTGGCGCAACCGAAACAGCCCATCGCGACGAATGATGCCCTCGACGCTCGCCCCCTCGGCGGAGACGATGGCCGCCACGTTGCGGATAGTGCCGCTGGTGCCCACCGGATCCGACCAGCCCAACTGCAGGAATGGCTGGCGGATACTCTCCACTTCGTACAGCGCTGCGGTTTCGGCCTGGCGGAAGCGACTCTCGTCGATTGTGCCCTCGGCAAAGAAACGTCGGGTGTAGGAGACGCAGCCCATCTCCAGGCTCTCCAGGGCCTGAGGTTCGAACCGCTCACCGATGATGAACTCTGTCGAGCCGCCACCGATGTCGAGGATAAAGCGGCGGCCATGCACGTCGGCCAGCGAATGCGCCACACCCAGATAGATCAGACGGGCCTCTTCACGGCCGGAAACGATCTCCACCTCATGGCCAAGCAGGGCTTCGGCATGGGCAATCAGCTCCTGGCCGTTGCTGGCCACGCGCAGCGTTTGGGTACCGACGATACGCAGGTGCCTGGGGTCGATGTCGGCGACGAACGGCGCGAACCGGGCCAGGCACTCCATGGCGCGCTGCATGGCCTCGTCGCTCAGCCTGAGGTCATCGTCGAGCCCGGCAGCCAGTTGCACCTTCTCGCCGTACTTGGCGGTCACCTGGAAACGTTCGTGCTGATAGTTGGCGACCAGCAAGTGGAAGCTGTTGGAGCCCAGATCTATCGCCGCCAGGCGGCGAGGCTCGTCATGAGTCGATGGAGTCATCGGTGGCGAGTTCTTCCTTCAGAGGCCTGCCGAAGCAGACAAGAGCAAAGGGGGTGGCTACGGCCTCAGCCGGAACGGACAAAGCCACTCAGGCCTTCGCTGCATAAGCGTAGAGCAGTGTCTCCTGGGCGCTGATGGCCGGGACGCCCTCTTCGGGCACCTGTTTCACGTAGCGACCGTCAGCGGTCAGTACCCAGGCCTGGCAGTTGTCCACCAGGTAGGTCTCCAGGTCCTTGCGTACCTGCTGTGCCAGCTTCTTGTCGAGGATGGGGAAGCAGGTTTCCACGCGCTGGAACATGTTGCGTTCCATGAAGTCGGCACTCGAAGCCCACACCTCCGGCTTGCCATCGTTGTGGAAGGTGAAGACACGGGTATGCTCGAGGAATCGCCCAACGATCGAGCGTACCTGGATATTCTCCGACACCCCCGCCACACCGGGGCGCAGGCAGCACATGCCGCGTACGATCAAGTCGCAGCGCACCCCGGCCTGCGAGGCGCGGTAGAGCGCCCGGATGAGCTGGGGCTCGGTCAGCGAATTGCACTTGATGATCAGGTGCGCCTTCCTGCCTTTCTCGGCGTGCCTGGCCTCGCGCTCGATCATCTTCACCAGCCGGTCATGAAGCACGAATGGCGCATGCAGCAGGGTTTCGATCACCCTGGGCTTGCCCATTCCCGACAGCTGCTGGAAGACCAGATGCACATCCTCGCACAGCCGCTCATTGGCGGTCAGCAGGCTGTAATCGGTGTAGAGCTTGGCCGTGCGCGAGTGATAGTTGCCGGTGCCCAAGTGGGCGTAGTAACGCAGCCCACCCTTCTCGCGGCGCACGATATGCAGCATCTTGGCGTGGGTCTTGTAGGCCATCACGCCATAAATCACGATGGCACCCGCTTCCTGAAGGCGGGCCGCGAGAAGCAGATTGTCCGCCTCGTCGAAGCGCGCGCGAAGCTCGATCACCACCGTGACCTCCTTGCCGTTGCGAGCGGCCTCGACCAGCGCACTGACGATGGCCGAATCGGCACCGGTACGATACAGCGTCTGCTTGATGGCCAGCACGCCAGGATCGTTGGCCGCCTCGGCCAGCAGGCTCTCGATGGGCGTGAACGATTGAAAGGGGTGGTGGAGCAGAATGTCGCCCTGAGCGATCAGGCTGAACAGGCTTTCCTTGCGATTGTTGAGCACCTTGGGCAGCCCGGGAATGAAGGGCTTGTAGAGCAGATCGTGACGCTCGAAATCTCCCAACAGTGTCATCAACCGACTCAAGTTGACCGGGCCATCCACCAGATAGAGGTCGCGGGGCGCAAGGTTGAACTGGTTGAGCAGAAAGTCGGTGAGATGGGCCGGGCAGTCGTTGACCACCTCCAGGCGCACGCCGTCGCCATAGCGTCGCGCCAGCAGTTCACCCTTGAGGGCCGAGGCGAGATCGGAGATCTCCTCCGTATCCACCGAGAAGTCGGCGTTGCGGGTCAGGCGGAACTGATAGCAGCCGATGATCTTCATGCCGGGGAACAGCTCCTCGGCATGGGCATGGACCATGGAGGAAAGAAAGACGAACTCATCGCAGCCCGGACGACTCAGGTGCGCGGGCAAGCGGATCAGGCGCGGCAACGGTCGCGGGGCGGGCAGGATCGCCAGCCCGCCCTCGCGACCGAATGCATCCTGGCCCTCCAGCTCGACGATGAAGTTCAGGCTCTTGTTGACCAGGCGAGGAAAAGGGTGGGAGGGGTCGAGCCCGATCGGACTGATCACCGGCATGATCTCTTCGTCGAAATATTCCCTGACCCACTCCCGCTGGGATGCGGTCCAGCTCTCGCGGCGCAGGAAGAAGATGTTCTGCCGGGCGAGCTCAGGAATCAGCGTCTCGTTGAGAATGCGGTACTGTCGTTCCACCTGCTCATGCACTATGCGAGAAATCTCGTCGAGCAGCTCCGTGGGTCGCATGCCGTCGCTCCCCACCTCGTCGGGATGCAGGGCAATATGCCGCTTGATGCCCGCCACGCGAATCTCGAAAAACTCATCCAGATTGGAAGAGAAGATGAGCAGGAACATCAACCGATTGACCAGCGGATGCGACATGTCCAGCGCCTGCTCGAGCACGCGGATATGAAACTGCAGGGTCGACAGCTCGCGATTGAAGTAGAGGCTGGGAGACTTCAGGTCGAGTTCGGATGTGACAGAGGTCGGCTTGGCCCGCACCCCGGTACGGGTGTGATTGATCCGCAGCGGCGTTTCGTCAGGTGTTTCGGTGGCAGGCGCCAAAGGCTCGGGAAGCGCTGCCGCTATCACCTCCTGACTTCGCTGCGCCTCTATCTCCACCATGGTGCTCTGCTCTTCCGGCATGGCCTCTACCCCGCTGCAGCATGACCCCACCTCTCGGCGACATGACGCGCCGTGAGCCTAAGTGACGTTGTCACGTACCATACTCAGCCTTTGTGACAAGCTGATGTCCACCGGGCCGGAAGAGCGGTGTCGAGAGGCATTTTGGCGTAGTCTCGCCGGTGAAGACGGTCTGCCCCTGCAGCGCACCTGGAATTCATGAGATACTTCGCCTTTTCCTGCAGTCGCTCCATCACTCGTCGCCACATCAGGGACGCACGCTCATGTCTCAAGGTACGCTTTTCATCGTTTCCGCCCCCTCCGGGGCCGGCAAGACCACACTGGTACGCGAGCTGATCGAGAGCCTCGACGGCATCCAGGTCTCGGTGTCGCATACCACCCGGGGCCAGCGCCGTGGCGAGGTGGACGGCGTCAACTACCACTTCGTGACGGTGGACGAGTTCGAGGCGATGATCGCGCGGGGCGAATTCTTCGAGTACGCCCGGGTGTTCGACAACTTCTACGGCACCTCGCGGCCCGCGGTGGAAGCCCTGCTCGAAGCCGGCCAGGACGTGATTCTCGAGATCGACTGGCAGGGCGCCCGCCAGGTCCGCGAGCAGATGACCGATGCGGTGTCGATCTTCATCCTGCCGCCTTCCCGCGACGAGCTGGAGCGGCGCCTGGCCAACCGCGGCACCGACGAGCACGCCACCATCGCCCGCCGCATGCGCGATGCGGTCAGCGAGATGTCGCACTACGACGAATACGACTACCTGGTGATCAACGACGACTTCACCACCGCCCTGCGCGAGCTGCAGTCACTGGTGATCAGCCGGCGGCTGAGCCTGGCGCGGGTGAAGGAGAGCCACGGCCCGCTGCTGGATGCGCTGTTGTCCTAGCCGCGGAGCGCCTGTCCTGGCCCGCAGCCGCTTGTCAGGGTAGCCGAACGTCGAGTAATCTAGTCTGTCCTGTTCCATTTCGGTCCTCCGGCCGCTGCCGTGGGCCCACCACAGTTTTCGGGAAGTACCCTATATGGCGCGTGTCACCGTCGAAGATTGTCTGGAAAACGTCGAAAACCGCTTCAAGCTGGTGATGATCTCCACCCAGCGCGCTCGCCAGCTGTCGCGCGGCTCGCGCGATGCCCAGCTGCCCTGGGAGAACGACAAGCCCACCGTGATGGCGCTGCGCGAGATCGCCGCCGGGCTCGTCGACCATACCGTGCTAGACGAGCCGATCGAGGCACCGGTGAGAATTCGCCGCGAAGGCGAGCCGGGTATCGCTCTCGAGGAGTAAGCTGTCACTCAAGGCGCGCTAATGTTCACCATCGACGACCTGGCCGACAGACTCGGCGGCTATCTTCCTCCCGACGAGATCCAGCAGGTCAAGCGCGCCTTCTACTATGCCGAGCAGGCCCACGACGGCCAGCGCCGGCGCTCCGGCGAACCCTACGTCACCCATCCGCTGGCGGTGGCCAACATCCTCGCCAACATGCACATGGACCATCAGAGTCTGATGTCGGCCATGCTGCACGACGTGATCGAGGACACCGGGGTTTCCAAGGAGGCTCTCGCCGAGCAGTTCGGCAAGCCGGTGGCGGAGCTGGTCGACGGCGTCTCGAAGCTGACCCAGATCACCTTCGAGGACAAGGCCGTCGCCCAGGCCGAGAACTTCCAGAAGATGGTGCTGGCGATGTCCAAGGACATCCGCGTCATCATCGTCAAGCTCGCCGACCGCCTGCACAACATGCGCACCCTGGGTGCCCTGCGCCCGGAGAAGAAGCGCCGCATCGCCCGCGAGACGCTGGAGATCTACGCCCGCATCGCCAGCCGCCTGGGCATCAATACCATCCGCGTGGAGCTCGAGGATCTCTCCTTCCAGGCGCTGCACCCGATGCGCGCCGAGCGCATCAAGCGCGCCGTCTCCAGCGCCCGCGGCCATCGCCGTTCGGCGATCCGCCAGATCCAGAGCACGCTGCAGAAGAGCCTCGACGACGAAGGGCTGGCCGGCACCGTGGTGGGCCGCCAGAAGCACCTGCTGTCGATCTACAAGAAGATGCGCGACCAGCGCAAGCCGTTCGCCGAGATCATGGACGTGTTCGGCTTTCGCATCATCACCGAGGACGTCGACAGCTGCTACCGGATCCTCGGCGTGGTGCACAACCTCTACAAACCGGTGCCGGGGCGCTTCAAGGATTACATCGCCATCCCCAAGGCCAATGGCTACCAGAGCCTGCACACCACCCTGTTCGGCAGCGGCGGCATGCCCATCGAGGTGCAGATCCGCACCCGCGAGATGGAGGCCATGGCCAACAACGGCATCGCCGCCCACTGGCTCTACAAGGCCGGCCAGACCGATCACCCCATCGCCGAGGGCAGCCATGCCCGGGCCCGGGAGTGGGTCAAGGGGCTGCTCGAGATGCAGCGTCACGCCGGCGACTCGCTGGAGTTCATTGAACACGTCAAGAACGACCTGTTCCCCGACGACATCTACGTGTTCACGCCCCGCGGCGACATCATGGAGCTGCCCCAGGGCGCCACGGTGATCGACTTCGCCTACGCCGTGCACACCGACATCGGCAATAGCTGCATCGCCTGCCGCATCGACCGCCACCTGGCGCCGCTCTCGACCCGCCTGGAGAGCGGACAGACGCTGGAGATCATCACCGCCCCGGGGGCGCGTCCCAACCTGGCCTGGCTCAACTTCGTGGTCACCGCCAAGGCGCGCTCGGCGATCCGTCACGCCCTCAAGCACCAGCAGCAGACCGAGGCGGTTCAGCTCGGCCGACGGCTGCTCAACAAGGCCCTGGCGGATTTCGAGACCAGCCTGGAGGAGCTGCCGGAGAGCGTACTGCCGGAGCTGCTGACGGAGCTGTCGCTCAAGGACGAGGAGAGCCTGCTGGAGTCGATCGGTCTCGGCACGCGGGTGGCCCACGTGGTGGCCCGGCGCCTGATCGATCTGCTGCGCGGCGACATGGCCGAGGCCGGCGAGCGTGGGCTGGCCGCCCAGGGCCCCATCGTCATCAGCGGCGGCGAGGGCATGGTGATCAAGTTCGCCCGCTGCTGCCACCCGCTGCCCGGCGATCCGGTGGTGGGCCATCTGTCGGTGGGCAAGGGCATCGTGGTGCACCGCACCGAGTGCCGCAATCTCGACGAATTGAAGAGCGACCCGGACAAGCTGTTCGCCCTGGAGTGGTCCGAGGAGATCAGCGAGGACTTCCCGGTGGCCCTGCGCATCGAGATCGAGAGCCGCCGCGGGCTGGTGGCCGAGCTCGCCAGCCTGGTCACCGACGCCGACGCCAACATCGAGCGTATCGGCATCGAGGAGCGCGACGCGCGGCTCTCCATCGTGCACCTGACCCTGGCAGTACGCGACCGCGTGCACCTGGCCCGCATCATCAAACGCATTCGCAACCTGTCCCACGTCGGCAAGATCACCCGCGTCGGCAATTGAACCCGTTTCGGCCCGTTCGCCGCGCCGGCGGCGAACGGGCTTTTCATTGACCCTTGCCATGCAGTACATGGACACCAAGAGGAGCGCATCATGAGCAACAAGGCCGTGATCAATACCGATAAGGCCCCCGCCGCCATTGGCCCCTACTCCCAGGCCATCAAGGCCGGCAACACCGTCTATCTGTCCGGTCAGATTCCCCTCGACCCGGCCACCATGGAGCTCGTCTCCGACGACTTCGAAGCCCAGGCCCGCCAGGTCTTCATCAACCTCAAGGCCGTGTGCGAAGAGGCCGCCGGCTCGCTGGGCGAGATCGTCAAGCTCAACCTCTACCTGGTCGACCTGGGCAATTTCGCGGTGGTCAACAAGGTGATGGAGGAGTTCTTCGACAAGCCCTACCCCGCCCGCGCCGCGGTGGGCGTCAAGGCGCTGCCCAAGGGGGCGCAGTTCGAGGCGGAAGCAGTCATGGTAATTGGTGATTAAAGAGCCGTGAGGCTCTTCCTGGCACTGAATCCGCCACCCGAGCTGCGCGAGCGGCTCGGCGCGCTGGCGGATATCGCCCATGCCCGCTGCGGCGGAAGGCGCATGCCCGACCCTAGCCTGCACCTGACGCTGGCCTTTCTCGGCGAGGTGCAGGAGGCCAAGGCCGCCGAGCTCGTCGAGTGGGTCCAGGGCCTGGCCACCGAACCCGGCGAGTGGCGCCTCGACGGCTGGGGCTGCTTCCGGCGCCCCGGCATCGTCTGGGTAGGCGGCCGGCAAACCGACCACGGCCTGGCACGGCTGCAGGGCCAGCTGTGGGACGCGCTCGAAGCACGCGGGTTCGGTATTCGCCCCGGCGGCTTCACGCCTCACGTCACCCTGCTGCGCCGCGCCGCCTCGCTCGATCTGAACGGGCTTCCCGCCGTCGATCTGACATGGTCTTATGAACGGGTGGAGCTGCTTCACTCGGTCGTCGATCAGCGGGGCGCGCACTATCGCTCTCTGGCCGCAACTCAGCATTGATGCTGCAAGGATGAAGAGGCGCCGGACAAGCCAACACCAGATTGGCACACAAGAAAAAGGGGAACACTGTGAAACGTAGGAAGAACCTCGCCGCCGGGCTGCTGGCCGGCTTGGCACTGCTAGGCAGCTCTGCCGGGCTGGCCGACCTCTATCTCGACGCCGGCATGACCAGCGAATCGGCCGCCGCCGCCCGTATCGAGCTCGATACGCGTCCCGAACTCGAATTCCTGCCGTCAGCGCTCAGTCTGCGTCTGGCCACCGGTCTGCTGCTGCTGCAGGGCCGCGAGGGCAATCACAACGCGGCCTGGCTGGCCACCCCGGCGCTGCGCTGGACCTTCGGTGAGCAGCGCGGTGTGTTCGTTGAAGGCGGCATCGGCATGGCACTGTTTCTCGAATCGCGCCACGAGTCGCGCGAGCTCGGCAGCGCCTTCCAGTTCCAGGATCGCCTGGCGCTGGGCGGGCCACTGGGGCCCGGCGAGGTCGCACTGAGCCTGACCCATTACTCGAACGGCGGTATCCGCTCGCCCAATCAGGGCTTCGAGGTGCTGGCCATGGGCTATCGCCTGCCGCTCTAGCTCAGATTCAGCCCGGCTCGATACCCCTGCAGGTGTCCGACCAAGCAAACCGGACCTGGAATCGGTAACGCCAACGCAGGCACTTGGGCCCGCGTTGGCGTACCGCAATGACGAGCGGACTCAGACCGGCTCGGGCAGGAAGCCGCCCTCCTTCATGACCTGGGCATAGCCTTCCCGATAGCTGGGATAGCGGAACACATAGCCCGTTTCGCGCAGGCGGGTGTTGTCGCAGCGCTTGCTGGAGCGCTTGCGCAGCGGTGCCTGGATCACCTCGGTGGGCTCCACCTTGAGCTGGCCGGCCAACCACGCCATGACCTCGTGCAGCGGCTCCGGCGCACAGTCGCTGGCCAGATAGAGTTCCTCCAGCGACTCGCCTTGTGCCTCCAGGCCGATCAGGTGGGCCAGGACGCCTGCGCAATCGTCGCGATGGATGCGGTTGGAGTACATCGGCGGCGTTTCCGGCGCGATGCGGCCCTCCAGCACCTGCCGGATCAGGCGGTCCCGACCCGGTCCGTAGATGCCCGAGAAGCGCACCGTGGTACCCGGCAAGGGGCTCGCCCACAGGGCCTGCTCGGCCTCGCGCATCAGCGCGCCGGCAAAGCCCGCCGATTCGGCCGGGGTCTCCTCGTCGACCCGCTCACCCTCCTTCTGGCCGTAGACGCTGGTGGACGAAACGAAGAACAGGCGCTTGGGCGCCTGGTCGCGCCCTTCATAGACCTGCAGCACGGCCTTGAGGCCATCGAGATAGGCGGCCCGGTAGGCAGCCTCGTCGAAACGGTCGGCACTGAGGATGTAGACCACGTAATCGGCGTCGGGCAGCGCGGCCAGCGCCCCTTCGTCGTTCAGGTCGAGCGGTAGCGGCTCGATACCGCTGCCCTCCAGCGCCTTGGCGCTGCGGCGGGCCCCGATCACACGATGACCGGCCGCCAGCAGCTCCCTGCCCAGCACCATTCCGATGTCGCCACAGCCTAGAATCAGTGTGGTTTTCTTCACCTTTCTCTCGCCCCCTGATAAAAAGTCCCTATTGAAAGTCATCTATCGTCCGAGAGGATGCCCAAAGGGCACCAGTCATGACTCTAACAGAACTTCGGTACATCGTAACCTTGGCGCAAGAGCGTCACTTCGGCAGAGCGGCCGAGCGCTGCTTCGTTTCCCAGCCCACCCTGTCGGTGGCGGTGAAGAAGCTCGAGGAAGAGCTAGGCGTGGCACTGTTCGAACGCTCCAAGTCCACCGTGCAGGTCACGCCGCTGGGCGAGAAGATCGTCGAGCAGGCCCAGCGCGTGCTGGAGCAGAGCAGCGTGATCAAGGAGCTGGCCAATGCCGGCAAGGATCAGCTGGCAAGCCCGCTGCGCATCGGGGCCATCTACACCATTGGCCCCTACCTGTTCCCGCACCTGGTGCCGGCCCTGACCCGCAGCGCCCCGCAGATGCCGCTCTACATCGAGGAGGGCTTCACCGCCAGCCTGCGGCGCAAGCTGCGCAGCGGTGAGCTCGATGCGATCATCATCGCGCTGCCGTTCACCGAAACCGATGTGGTGACCAAGCCCCTCTACGAAGAGGAGTTCGAGGTACTGATCCCGGCCGATCACCCTTGGAGCCAGCGCGAGTTCATCGAGAAGGAGGACCTGCTCAAGGAGCGTCTGCTGCTGCTGGGCGAAGGTCACTGCTTCCGCGATCAGATTCTCGAGGCCTGCCCCGCCATCAGCCAGCAGCTCAACAGCCCCAGCAACACCCTGACCGCCGAAGGCGGCTCGCTGGAGACGATCCGTCACATGGTCGCCTCGAAGCTGGGCATCACCGTGCTGCCGCGCTCGGCCATCGGCACCGGCCACTACGAAAGCGGGCTGCTCACCAGCCGGCCGTTCAAGTCGCCGGCGCCATCGCGCACCGTGGCGATCGCCTGGCGCGCCAGCTTTCCGCGTCCCAAGGCCATCGACGCGGTGACCGACGCCATCCAGCTGTGTCACGAGGCGCTCCCCGAGCCCGCATGAGCGCCGACGTCAATGCGCTGGATGCGCCAGTCACCTCCCTGAAGGGCGTCGGGGAAGCGGTAGCGGTCAAGCTGGCCCGCCTGCGCATCGAGAGCGTGGCCGACCTGCTGTTTCATCTGCCGCTGCGCTATCAGGACCGTACCCGCATCACGCCGATCGGCACGCTGAGAGCAGGGCACGAAGCGGTGGTGGTGGGAGAGGTTTCGGCCAGCGATGTGGTGAAAGGGCGCCGCCGCAGCCTGCTGGTACGGCTGCGCGACGGCTCCGGCATCATCAGCCTGCGCTTCTTCCACTTCTCCCCGGCGCAGCAGCAGCAGTTCCGCCCCGGCACCCGGGTACGCTGCTTCGGCGAGGCGCGTGCCGGTGCCACCGGGCTCGAGATCTACCATCCCGAATACCGCCTGCTCAGCGCCGACGCGCCGCCGGTGGAAGACCACCTGACGCCGATCTACCCCACCACCGAAGGCCTCAATCAGGCGCGCCTGCGCTCACTGATCGAACAGGCGCTGGCGCGGCTGGACGAGGCCCCCGAGGCGCTGCCCGACTGGATCGGCGAAGAGCTGCGCACCCGCTTCGGCCTGCCCGAGCTGCACCACTGCCTGCAGACGCTGCATCAGCCGCCCCCCGACGCCGATCCGGAACGCCTCTCCAGCGGCAAGCACCCGGCCACGCGGCGCCTGGCCCTGGAGGAGCTGCTGGCCCATCGCCTGAGCCTGCAGCAGGTGCGCCTGAAGATTCAGGAGGACGGCGCCCCGGCGCTGCCCAGCGGGCGCAGCCTGCAGGCGCGCTTTCTGACTCATCTCCCCTTCTCGCTGACCGGCGCCCAGCGCCGTGTGCTCGACGAGATCGGGGCGGATCTGGCCCGCGAGGTGCCCATGCTGCGGCTGGTGCAGGGCGACGTCGGCTCGGGCAAGACGGTAGTGGCCGCCATGGCGGCACTGGCAGCGATTGCCGGCGACTGCCAGGCGGCCATGATGGCGCCCACCGAGATCCTGGCCGAGCAGCACTACCGCACGCTCAAGGCGTGGTTCGCGCCGCTCGGCATCGAGGTGGCGTGGCTGGCTGGCAAGCTCAAGGGCAAGACGCGGCTCGACACCAAGGCCGCCATCCTCGACGGCCGCGCGCAGATGGTGGTGGGCACTCACGCGCTGTTCCAGGGCGACGTGCACTTCAAGCGCCTGGGCCTGGCCATCGTCGACGAGCAGCACCGCTTCGGCGTGCACCAGCGCCTGGCGCTGCGCGAGAAGGGCGAGGCCGGCGGGCTGACGCCACATCAGCTGGTGATGACCGCCACGCCGATTCCGCGCACCCTGGCGATGAGCGCCTACGCCGACCTCGACGTCTCGATCATCGACGAACTGCCCCCCGGGCGCACGCCGGTGAAGACGGTGGTGGTGCCCGACGAACGCCGCCCCGAGGTGGTGGCGCGTATTCGTCACGCCTGCGCCGAGGGGCGCCAGGCCTATTGGGTCTGCACCTTGATCGAGGAGTCGGACGCGCTGCAGTGTCAGGCCGCCGAGGCGACCCGCGACGAACTCACCGAGGCGCTGCCGGAGCTGGCCATCGGCCTGGTCCACGGGCGCATGAAGCCGATCGAGAAGGCGGCGGTGATGGATGCCTTCAAGAGCGGCGAGCTCGATCTGCTGGTGGCCACCACGGTGATCGAAGTCGGCGTCGACGTGCCCAACGCCAGCCTGATGATCATCGAGAACCCGGAGCGCCTGGGGCTGTCGCAGCTGCACCAGCTGCGCGGACGGGTCGGCCGCGGCTCCAGCGAGAGCTTCTGCGTGCTGCTCTACCATGGGCCGCTGTCGGCCCACTCGCGGGAACGCCTGGCGGTGATGCGCGAGACCACCGACGGCTTTCGCATCGCCGAGAAGGACCTGGAGCTGCGCGGCCCCGGCGAGGTGCTCGGCACCCGTCAGACGGGCCTCGCCCAGATGAAGATCGCCGACCTGGAGCGCGACGCCGACCTGCTCGAACGGGTCGCGCCGCTGGCCGAGGCCCTGCTGGCCCGCCATCCCGAGGCGAGCCGGCCGCTGATTCGGCGCTGGCTGGGCGAGGAGGCCGGACGATACGGCCAGGTGTGAGCCGCTAAGGAAACGCTGCACAAATGTCTGCGCGGGCAAATCGCTACGTTGCGCGGTGCTCGGAATCCTCACATATACCCCATATGCTCCGGTTCCTCTGCTCCGTGCGCCTTGCGCTTCACTCCGCTCGCCAATTTGTTCAGCATTTCCCTAACCGGCGGCGTTCAGGGCCTCACGCTCAGGGCGGTCGCGCATCGCCACCAGCCGCTCGGCGGCCTCGCTCAGGGGCGTCAGCTGACGTGCGACCAGCAATAGCTGACCATGCATGGGCCGGTACTCCTGCTCCTCCTCTTCCGGCGACGGCCGCACCTCCTGCTCCAGGCTCGTCAGCAGGGCTTCGCGCTCTGCCTCCAGCTCCGCCACCGGCTGGCGCCGCTCGAGCCGTTCGGCCAGCGCGGCGAGGTACCCGGCAATCCGTTCGCCGTTCGGCAGCAGCTGCGCGTCGGCCTCTTCGGCATCGAGCCGATGGCGATGGGCGCCCAGCGCCGAGAGGTAGCCCAGCAGCGTATGCGAGTGCACCAGGAAGCGGAAGCCGTCGTCGGCGTCGCGCCGCCGGTAGTGCTCCGGCTCCTGCAGCATGTTGGCCAGCATCGTCGACAGTGCCGCATCGGCATTGTGGGCGTTGCGCCGCGCCAGGCGGTAGGCCAGGTCGTCCTGCTTGCCGCTGGCGTACTGATGCAGGATCTCCTCCAGGTAGCGCCGGCTCGCCTGCAGCGCCGCGGCAGCCTGGCGATGCAGGCGCCGGCCCTGCCAGTCGGGCAGGATCAGGAACACCGCGGCCCCGGCGATCGTGGCGCCGATCAGCGTATCGAAGAGCCGCGGCCAGATCAGATCGAAGCCGTCCCCCACCTGATTGAAGCTGCACAGCACCAGCAGCGTGATCGCCGCGGTGGCGATCACGTAGTGCCTCTCCCGCGTGGCGAAGAAGGTCACCCCCGCGGCTACCGCGATCAAGGTCTGCAGCAGGGGGCTCGGGAACAGCGTGATCGAGACCCAACCCGCCACCAGGCCCAGCACGGTGCCGACGATACGCTGGGACAGGAAACGCCGGGTGGCGGCAAAATTGGGGCGGCACACGAACAGCGTGGTGAGCAGGATCCAGAAGCCCTGCGTCGGATGGATCAGGTGCAGTACCCCGTAGCCGGCCAGCAGCGCCACGGCCAACCGCAGCCCATGGCGGAAGGTGGGTGAGGCCACCGTCAGATTGAGACGGATACGCTCCCAGGCATCCTTCACGCTGCCGGGCGAACGGTCGAACAGGCTGGTGTCACCGGGGCTCGAGTCGCTGTCGGGATTGTGCGCCAGGACCAGTTGGCTCTCGAGACTGGCCAGGTTGTCGGCCAGGGCGTTGAGCGGCGGCATCAGCTCGCGCCACGCGGGGTTGCGCATGCCTTTGAGATGATCGATGGAAGCGCGCAGATCGGCCAGCGCCTGCTCGCTCTGATCGTGCTCGAAGGGCTGATTGAGCAGCAGCGCCTTGGCCAGCCGCCGGCACGCCTGGCCCTGCTGGTCGAGCAGGCGCTGGCAGCGGAACAGCACGTCGTAATGGAAGAAGGCCTCGGTCAGCCGCGCGTAGGGGTAGTGCGAGGAACTGGCCCGCTCGTGGATGTCCTGGGCGATGAAGTAGATGCGCAGGTAGCGGTTGAGCTTGCCCTCGCCGCGCTGCCCCTCGAGGCGACGGAAGATCGTTTCCTTGGCCAGGTTCAGCGCCTCCACCACCCGGCCGTTCTGTCGCGCCAGGGCCAGACGTCGCGCCTCGACGTCGACACCGCGCAGCGGCTCGAACAGCTTGGCCTTGAGCATCAGGTAACGGGCCAGCTCACGGTAGAGCCGGGCCATGCTCTGCTTGACCGGCTGACGCGAGAACAGCGCGCACCACACCACCGAGATCGCACCGTACCAGGCCGCTCCGGAGAGGATCAGCAGCATCTGACTCCAGTCGCCCGCCTGAGGCACGCCGCCGTGGTGCTCGATGTTGATCATGGTGTAGATCGACAGGATCAGCGTGCCGGAGGCGATGGTGGCGTAGCGCTGCCCCACGGCGCCCAGCATCACCAGCACGAAGGTCGCGAGCCCCAGCCCCAGCGCGAACAGCCACGGCCAGGGAAACAGCCAGCGCACGATGAGCGAGGCGGCGGCAAAGCAGATCAGCGTGACCACCAGCGCCTGCAGACGGCCCTGCCAGCTGTCGTCGGTCTCGGAGAGGGCGCTGGCGATGATGCCGAGGAACAGCGGGATCACCAGCCCGATGTCGGCCAAGGCCCAGCTGAGCAACAGCGCCCCGCTGAAGGCGAGAAAGACCCGCAGGCTGTAGGCGAACTTGTCCAGCGTCCACAGACGCCGCAGCGACAGGGAGAGGGTGGTCGGCATGTGTTCGGCTTATGGTGGAATGACCATCGTCATGTTACTCGACGCTAGACTTTCGTATAAAGCCAAACCTTTCTTCGGCGCCGAGCCGCCCGTTCCCATGGGCACTGGGCCAAGCGTATCAAAAAGCAGAACACCGGCCACCTATCATTGGAACACCCTCCTTTCGATACTCGAAGACGTCCCCTAACACGACAAGGACAACCCAATGGACATGAAGCTGCTGCTCAACTGGCGCCTGCACCTGACGGTGATACTGGCGTCCCTGCTCGCCGAGTGGATCGGCATTCTGCGCATTCCCCTCGGCCCCGGTACCCTGCTGCTGCTGCCGCTGTTCTACGCCTTCATCATCGGCGTGCTGTTCAATCCTCACCTGTTCTCAAGCATGCAGCGGGTCATTCCCAAACCGGTCAGCAACGCTGCCGGGCCGCTGATCATGATCTCGATCCTGCCCTTCATCGCCAAGTTCGGCTCCACCATCGGGCCGGCCATCGAGCAGATCATCGCCGCCGGGCCGGCCCTGATCCTGCAGGAGCTGGGCAATCTCGGCACCATGCTGCTGGCGCTGCCCTTCGCCGTGCTGGTGCTGCGCATGGGGCGCGAGGCCATCGGCGCCACCTACTCCATCGCTCGCGAGCCCAACATTGCCATCATCTCGGACAAGTACGGCCTGAGAAGCCCGGAGGGCATCGGCATCATGGGCGTCTATGTGGTGGGCACCATGTTCGGCACCCTCTACTTCGCGCTGATGGCCGGCTATCTCGCCTCGCTGGACATCTTCGACATCCGTGCCCTGGCGATGGCCTGCGGCGTGGGCAGCGGCAGCATGGTGGCGGCCTGCTCGGGCGCCCTGGCCGAAGCCGCTCCCCATCTGCGCGACGACCTGCTGGCCTTCTCCGGCGCCAGCAACCTGCTGACCTACGCCACCGGTCTCTACGTTTCCCTGTTCATCGCCCTGCCCACGTCCGAATGGCTCTACAAGCGCCTCGGCGGCGCCACGCTCAAGGAGGCTCGCAATGAAACCCTCTGATACCACTGCATCCGACACCGGTTTCGACGCTTCCGCCCTGCAGGAGCTGCGCCCCGAGCAGCAGCTCGCCAAGACCGCGCTGCTGCTGGCCGTGGTGTGCGTCGCCGCCTGGATTGCCAACATCGTCAACGGCGCCCCGCTGCACCAGGCGCTGCCCGGCATGGTCATCCTCTACGGCATGGTGATGATCGGCCTGCTCATCGGCCGCTTCGCGCCGTTCTACCTGCCCAGCGTGGCCTGGGTCTCGCTGGTCAGCATTGCCATGACGCTGCCCTTCTTCCCCGGCAGCGGCTGGATCGTCGGCCAGCTCAGCCACGTGAACTTCCTCGCCGTGGTGACCCCGGTGCTGGCCTATGCCGGCCTGGCGCTGACCGGGCGCGAGTTCGCCATGTTCCGCCAGACCGGCTGGAAGCTGGTGATCGTCTCGCTGCTGGTTTTCACCGGGACCTTCGTCGCTTCGGCGTTCATTGCCCATTTGGTTATCTGAGGAGCCGCTCATGGATGAAAGCCTGCTGCCGACACCGGAACGCCTCGCGGCCTGGCGCCACGACTTCCACCGCCACCCGGAGACCGCCTTCGAGGAGCATCGCACCGGCGCCCGCATTGCCGAGCTGCTGCGCCAGGCCGACCTCGAGGTCGTCACCGGACTGGGCGGCGGCACCGGGGTGGTGGCGATACTCGACGGCAGGCGCGGTCCCGGGCGGGCCATCGGGCTGCGCGCCGACATCGATGCGCTCGACGTCGAGGAGGCCAACCGCTTCGCCCACGCCTCCCAGGTGCCGGGCAAGATGCACGCCTGCGGCCACGACGGCCACACCACCATGCTGCTGGGGGCAGCCTTTGCGCTGGCCGCCGATCCCGACTTCGCCGGAAGGGTATATTTCATCTTCCAGCCGGCGGAAGAGAGCGAAGGCGGCGGCCGCGTGATGGTGGAGGAGGGGCTCTTCGAGCGCTTCCCCATGGAGGCCGTCTACGGCCTGCACAATTGGCCGGGGCTCGCCGTGGGCGAGGCGGCGGTACACGACGGCGCGGTGATGGCCGCCTTCGACGTCTTCACCCTGAGGCTCAGCGGGCGCGGCTGCCATGCCGCCATGCCCCACCTGGGCAGCGACACCATCCTGGCCGCCTGTCAGCTGGCCAGCCAGCTGCAGGGGTTGATCAGCCGCGAGACGCCGCCCCACCAGAGCGCGGTGCTCAGCATCACCCAGTTCCACGCCGGCGACGCCTTCAACGTGATTCCGGAGACGGTGGAGCTGCGCGGCACCCTGCGCTGCTTCGACGGCGAGCTGCGCGCCTATCTCGAGCGCCGCTTTCGTCAGGCCGTCGATGCGCTGGCCGGCTTTCACGACCTCAGGGTCGAGCTCGACTATCAGTCGCGCTACCCCGCCACGATCAACGCACCCGAGCATGCGGCACGCTGCGCCGGGGTGCTCGAAGCGCTGCCGGGCATCACCCGCGTGCATCGCGACCTGCCGCCGAGCATGGCCTCTGAAGATTTCGCCTTCATGCTCGAGGCCTGCCCCGGCGCCTACATCTGGCTCGGCAACGGCGTGGAGAGCGCCGCCCTGCACAATCCGCACTACGACTTCAACGACGCCATCGCCCCGCTCGGCGTGGCGTACTGGCAGGCGCTGGTCACGACCCTGCTCGACGACTGACGGCGCCTTTCGCCACTGCTTCCATGGCCGCAGCGTCGCTGCGGCCCGGATCGACGCGCCTGCCAGGCACGACATCCTGCATCTTCTTGAGGAACGAGCATGAGAATCTGCGTTATCGGCCTCGGCCAGATGGGCGGCAACATGGCCCTGACCCTGCAAGCCGCCGGCTTCGACGTCACCGGCAGTGACCTGTTCGACAGCGCCCGCCAGCGCCTGGCCGACAAGGGGCTGTCGGTGGTTGCCCCCGACGAGCTGCCACCGAGCGACGTCTACCTGCTATCGCTGCCCACCTCGGCCCAGGTGCGGGAGGTGATCGAGACCGCCCCCGGCCTGCTCGGCCTGGCGCCGAAGGGCAGCGTCATCGTCGATACCTCGACCTCGGATCCGGTGGTCAGCCGTGAGCTGGCCGCCAAGGTCGGGGCCGCCGGGCTGGCGTGGCTCGACGCCCCGGTCAGCGGCGGTCCCAAGGGGGCGGCGACGGGCAGGCTCGGCATGCTGCTCGGCGGCGAGACGGCCACCATCGAGCGGCTGGCGCCGATGCTCGAGGCGATGTCGGCCCGCTACACCCACGTCGGCGGGCCGGGCAGCGGTCATGTAGTCAAGCTGGCCAACAACTACCTGTGCGCCGCCCACCTGCTGACCACCGCCGAGGCGGTGGCCATGGCCGCCCGCGCCGGGGTCGACCCCGCCGCCTGCCTGGCCGGGCTCAACAGCGGCTCGGGGCGCAGCGCGGTCAGCGAGGTCAACTTCCCCGAGTGGATCCTCTCCGGGCGCTTCGACTCCGGCTTCACCACCGGCCTGATGCGCAAGGACCTGCGCCTGGCCCGTAACGCCGCCGAGCGCCTCGACATGCCGCCGGGCCTGCTCCAAACCGTGGTCGAGGCGTGGCACGCCGACCCCGAGCACCCCGCCGACGGCGACGACTTCAACCGTATCGCCGGCGCGCTGCTGGCTGCCGCCACCCCCGCCGAGGAGAGCGCTTCATGAACCGTCTCAATCGACAGGCCCGGGAGCGTCTCTCAGCGCTGCTCGATGGCTTCGAGCTGCAGGGCGCAACGCCGCTCTCCAACTGGATCGACGGTACCGCCTGCCCGGGCGAAGGCGAGACGATCACGCTGATCGATCCCGCCACCGGCGAGGCGCTGCTCGACTACCGCGATGCCGGCCCGGCCCTGGTCGAGCGCGCCGTTTCCAGCGCCAGCCGGGCGCAGCAGGCGTGGATGGCGCTCACCGCCAGCGAGCGCGGCCGGCGCATGAACGCCGCCGTGCGCGGCCTCGAAGGCCACGAGGAGGCGCTGGCCCAGCTCGAGAGCGTGGTGGCCGGCAAGCCGATCCGCGACTGCCGGGGCGAGGTCGGCAAGGTGCGCGAGATGTTCGAGTACTACGCCGGCTGGTGCGACAAGCAGCACGGCGAGGTGATCCCGGTACCCACCAGCCACCTCAACTACGTGCGCCACGTGCCCTATGGGGTGGTGGGCCAGATCACGCCCTGGAACGCGCCGATGTTCACCTGCGCCTGGCAGCTCGCCCCGGCCATCGCCGCCGGCAATGGCGTGGTGCTCAAGCCCTCGGAGCTCACCCCCTTCACCTCGGTGGTGATCGCCCGGCTGCTCGAGCGCGGCGGCCTGCCCAAGGGGCTGGTCAACATCGTCAACGGCCTGGGGCCGAGCACCGGCGCGGCGCTCACCGGCAGCGAAGGCATCGGCAAGTTGGTGTTCGTCGGCTCGCCCCAGAGCGGTCGGCTGATCGCCGAGGCCGGTGCCCGGCGGCTGGTGCCGAGCGTACTGGAGCTGGGCGGCAAGTCGGCCAACATCGTCTTCGCCGACGCCAGCCTCGATGCCGCCGTGGCCGGCGCCCAGGCGGCGATCTTCGCCGCGGCGGGACAGAGCTGCGTGGCCGGCTCGCGACTGCTGGTCCAGCGCGAAGCGTTCGAGGAAGTGACCGAGCGGCTGGCGCGCGCCGCGGCCGGGATCGAAGTCGGCCTGCCCGGCGACGAGGCGACCCGCATGGGGCCGCTGCAGAACGCCCGCCAGTACGCTCACGTGACGCGCATGATCGAGGACGCCGTGGCCGCCGGGGCGCGGGTGATCGTCGGCGGCAGCCGCCCGGCAGGATTGCCCGAGGAGGCACGGGGCTACTTCCTGGCGCCGACGGTGCTGGTCGACGTCACCCCGGAGATGGAGATCGCCCGCGAGGAGGTGTTCGGCCCGGTGCTGGTGGCGATGCCCTTCGACGACGAGGCGGACGCCGTGCGCCTGGCCAACGCCACCCGTTTCGGCCTCGCCGGCGCGGTGTGGACCCAGGACCCGGCCCGCGCCCACCGCGTCGCCGCTCAGCTGCGCGCCGGCACGGTGTGGATCAACGGCTACAAGGCGATCAGCGTGATGTCGCCCTTCGGCGGCTTCGGCGACAGCGGCTTCGGCCGTTCCAGCGGCCTCGACGGCCTGCGCGAGTACACCCTGCCGCAGAGCGTATGGGTGGAGACCGCCAGCGAAGCCAGCGTGGCCATGGGCTACGGCAGCGGCGTGGGTTAACGGGTAGAGGTCGAATCGACGTTCTGGAAGGCCTGCATCCAGCGCTGCAGATGACGCAGCAGCAGGATGCTGGCCTTGGGCTGCTGGCGCCCGATGCGGGTCACCATGTGGGCCTGGGAGCGCTGGAACAAGGGGTCGTCGACAGGGCGTGCCACCAGACGCCCTTCGGCCAGATCGGCGGCCACGGCAAAGGCCGGCAGCAGGGTGATGCCCATGCCGCTGCGCACGTACTGGGCGAGAATGGCCATGGAGTTGGTGTTCATGGCCATGCGCGGCCGCAGCCGCGCCTGATGGAACGCCTCGTCCACCATGTGGCGCACCTGGTGGCTGGGGTCCCACATCGCCATGGGTGCCTCGCTCAGCTGCGCCAGGGTCAAGGGCTTGGTCTCTTCGGCCAACGGGTGCTCGGGCGGCAGAATGGCCATCAGCGGCTGCGGGCTCGAGACCCAGAAACGCAGCTGGTGATGGGTGCGCTCGTGAAACATCAGGCCGATATGCGCCTGCTCGTTGATCACCGCCTCGATGATGCCCGAGGTACCAGCCAGGTGGATGTCGATCTGAATGCCGGTATAACGCTCGGTGAATTCGCGCAGCGGCTTGGCCACCAGGTCGCCGACGAAGCCTTCTCCCACCACCAGCGATACGGTGCCGGTCTCCAGCCGCTGATAGGCTTCCAGCGAGGCGATGAAGCTCTCGTCCAGGGCACCGCGGCGCTCGCAGTATTCGAGCAGCATCTCGCCCACCGGGGTGGGCCGAATCCCCGTGCGCTTGCGCTCGATCAGCGTGGCGCCCAGCGCATCTTCCAGCAGGCTGATCTGTCGGCTCACCGCCGAGGGTGCGATATCCAGACGAGCGGCAGCCTGGCGCACCGAGCCCGACTCCAGGGTGACTCTGAAATAGACCAGACGCTGGTGGGGTATGTCCACGTCATGTTCCGCCGATTGAAGGCTCGATGATACGTGAAATGGTGAGAGTTCAGAGGTGCTTGAGCAGTTTCTGCAGCTTCTTGAGGTCGCCCGAATCGCCCACCAGACGTACCTTGCCGGCCATCATGCCGTCGAGAAAGGCCTGCTGGGTCGGCTTGCGCAGCACGCGAATGGCGGTGGCTTCATCGTCGAAGCGCAGCTCCAGGTCGAGGTCTACCGGCAGCCCGGCGCCTACCTGGATGCCCTGGGGGGTCATGCGGTAATGACGGGCTATGGAGAGGTCTTCGGTGGCGATGCCCCAGTCGAGACTGCGCATCTCGGCGAGCTGCTCGCGAAAGCGCGGCTTGCGACGCAGCGCGTGTTTCAGCATCCATCCAAGCAGCCACAACATCAGACGCAGCTTCATGTCGAATCCGTTTCGAGCAGGTGGTGGGGGTACCGCGGCCTGACGAGGCAGGCCGCGCCGGGTGCGATCCGTATTCGGATCAACCCTTGCCGACGGCGTCCTTGAGCCCCTTGCCCGGCTTGAAGGCAACGGTCTTGCTGGCCGGGATGGCCAACGGCTGGCCGGTCTGCGGGTTCTTGCCGGTGCGAGCGGCGCGCTCACGCACGGTAAAGGTACCGAAACCGATCAGGGAGACATCCTGCCCCTGGGCCACGCTGCCGGTGATCTCGTCGAGAATGACGTTGAGCACCTGGCTGGCCTTGTCCTTGGATAGTTCCGCACGCTCGGCGATTGCCGCGGCAAGTTCTGGTTTACGCATACAGCCCTCCTGATATGGCTATATCCCGGCAATATGCCGGTATGTTGTTATTCACGATCAAGTTGATGACGCCTGCCACTTCCCTTGGGAGAGCCCGCCCCCTTGGTTGGGGTTCTTCCCCTGCTCATGAAGTATCAAGCGCGGCGATCATCGACGCACCGAGCAGTGAAGCCGGCCGGAGCGATGACGACACTAGCCTAGCAACGGCGGCGTTGCCCGCGCCAGCTCAACTTTCCGCTTCACGCAGCCTCCTGTCAACGCAAAGCCGATCAAACGTTCGTCTTGATCTTCGGCAAGAGCGACCAGATCGCGTCCTTCGCCTTCCACCCGCCAGCGTACCGGTGTCTGCAGCGGCGGCAGGGCCACCACCGGCAGCAGGGGGGTCTTCACCAGTACCGGCCAGGCGCCATAGCTCACCGGGGTGGGCGTACCGGCAAGCGTACGCGCCAGCACCTTGGCGCTGGCCTGCAGCGGCTGCACGTACATGGCATTGACCCCGTCCACGCAGGCCACGTCGCCGAGGGCGAAGACACCGGCGGCCGAGGTCTGCAAGTAGCGGTCGACCTGGATACCCGCGGGCCCGGCCTGCAGACCGGCCGCCTGGGCCAGTTCGATGCGCGGCCGCAGGCCGGTGGCCAGCAGCACCAGATCGGCCTCCAGTACGCTGCCGTCGTCGAGCTCGAGCCCCACGTCGCTGCCGCTCTCTGCCAGCCGCTGCAGGCCGTGCCCCAGATAGAGCCCCATGCCGGCCTCGGCAAAGGCCTCGCCAAGCGCCTTGCCCAGAGGCTCCGGCAGCAGGCGCGGCAGCGGCGCTCGCTCGGGGGCGACCAGGGACACTGCATGACCGCCAGCGATCAGGTCGTTGGCGAACTCGCAGCCCACCAGGCCGGCACCCACGATGGCCACTCTGGCCGGCCGCCCCAGCGCCTCGAGGGCGGCATGAAAACTCCGATAGTCGTCCAGGTCGTTGATGCTGAACACACGCTCCGCGATCGCCTCGGGGATGGCGAAAGGCGTACCGGGGGCCGCGCCGGTGGCCAGCACCAGCTCGCTCCAGGCCAGCCGCTCCTCACCGATGCGCAGACTGCGCGCGTCGAGATCGATGGCATCGACTCGGGTGTGCGTACGCACCACCGCGCCCAGTTGATCGGCCACCTCCAGCGCGGAGCGCGCGGCCAGCCGCTCGGGAGGCAGGCGCTTGGCGAAGCCGGTGGAGAGCAGCGGCTTGGAATAGTCGTCGCCGCTGTCGGCGGTGATCAGCGTCACGGGACGTTCGGTATCCAGGGTGCGCAGCTGCTTGAGCAGGCCGATGCCTGCCATGCCGGATCCGATGATGGTCAGAGGAGCGGTCATGGGGTCCTTGTCTCGCACGGGGCCGCCGGCTCGCGCCACGGCTCGGTCAGATTCGTTCAGGTCGCATGGTACACTATGCGCCCCTAGTTCGACCGGAGAGTGCAGGTGAACCGCAACCCCACGGCGCACCACGGCAAGCCCCCCCTGACCCTGGCCTGGCGCCCTCTGGCCGCGGGCCGGCCGGCCATGAGCCCGGCCTGGTGGGCCTGGGTGGCGACCCGCGATTCGCTCACTGCACGCCTGATGGAGGCCGGCCACGGTCGAACCTTCCGCGTGCGCCTGCTCGAACAGCGTCTGGGGCGGCCGCGGCCCGACGAGGCTCGTGCCATGGGCTTGCCGCTCGACCGCATGGCCTGGCTGCGGGAAGTGGCCCTGTGTCTCGATGGGCGTCCCTGGGTGGTGGCTCGCTCGGTAGCCCCGCTGGCGCAGCTGCGCGGGCAGCGCCTCGAGCGGCTCGGCGAGCGCTCGCTGGGCAGTTGGCTGTTCCGTCAACCCGACCTCGAGCGCGGCCCCATCGAGATCACTGCCACGCCGGCCCCCTTTCACCCGCTGCCCGGCCCCTGGGGACGGCGCTCGGTGTTTCGCCACCGCCGTTTCGCGGTGCTGGTGCAGGAGTTCTTTCTCGACGCCATGGCGGATGAACTGCAGCTGCCGACACGCTAGGATGATCGGCATCGAATGAGGAGGTACCGATGGATCGCTCCCTGATGCGCCCCAAGGGGCTGGCCCGCCTGCCCGACTTCCTGCACCTGATGCGGCTGGACCGGCCCATCGGCACCTGGCTGCTGATGTGGCCCACGCTGTGGGCGCTGTGGGTGGCCGCACAAGGGCTGCCCGAACGGCACCTGCTGCTGATCTTCGTGGCCGGGGTCTACTTCATGCGTGCCGCCGGCTGCGTGATAAACGACTACGCCGACCGCCACTTCGACGGCCACGTCAAGCGCACCAAGGACCGCCCCCTGGCCACCGGCCGCATCAGCGAACGCGAGGCCAAGGGCCTGTTCGCCGGCCTGGTCGCCTCGGCCTTCGTGCTGGTGCTGTTCACCAACCTGTTTACCGTGATGCTGTCGCTGGTGGGCGTGGCGCTGGCCTTCATCTATCCGTTCATGAAGCGCTATACCCACCTGCCCCAGCTGTTCCTCGGCGCGGCATTCTCCTGGGCCATTCCCATGGCCTTCGGCGCGGTGCTGGGCCACGTGCCGTTGGAAGCCTGGCTGCTGTTCGCCGCCAACGTGGCCTGGACGGTGGCCTATGACACCGAATACGCCATGGTCGACCGCGACGACGACCTGAGGATCGGCATCAAGTCCACCGCGGTGCTGTTCGGCCGCGCCGATCGCGTCATGATCGGCCTGCTGCAGCTGATAACCCTGGCCCTGCTGGGCTGGGCCGGGCTGCGTCTGGGCCTGGGCGTGTTCTTCTGGCTGGGCCTGGCGGGCATGGCCGCCACCTTCCTGCACCAGCAGTTCCTGATCCGCGGTCGCGAGCGCGAGCGCTGCTTCCAGGCCTTTCTCAACAACCACTGGTCGGGACTGCTGGTATTCGCCGGCATCGCGCTGAGCCTGTGGCCGGTTACCGGCGTCTAAAGCCGCTGGCGGCGGTGTCATGCAAATGTCATGATCACGTGGTGAGATCGTCACCGACCCGTCACTGACCGCGAGGCCTCGGGATGACCGCCAAGACCGTTTTGATCGTCGATGACGAAGCGCCGATCCGTGAAATGATCGCGGTGGCGCTGGAGATGGCCGACTATCGCGTGCTGGAAGCCGCCAATGCCCAGAGCGCCCACAGCATGATCGTCGACAACCAGCCCGACCTGCTGCTGCTCGACTGGATGATGCCCGGCACCAGCGGCATCGAGCTGGCGCGCCGGCTCAAGCGCGAGGAAGCCACCCGCGAGCTGCCCATCATCATGCTCACCGCCAAGAGCGAAGAGGACAACAAGATCCTCGGCCTCGAAGCCGGTGCCGATGACTACATCACCAAGCCCTTCTCGCCGCGGGAGTTGGTGGCCCGGCTCAAGGCGGTGCTGCGCCGGACCACGCCCAAGGGCGTCGAGGAGCCGGTGGAAGTGGACGGCCTGGTGCTCGACCCCGTCAGCCACCGGGTCAGCTCCGATGGCAAGCCGCTGGAGATGGGCCCCACCGAGTACCGCCTGCTGCAGTTCTTCATGACCCACCAGGAGCGTGCCTATACCCGCAGCCAGCTGCTCGACCAGGTGTGGGGCGGCAACGTCTATGTGGAGGAGCGCACCGTGGACGTACACATTCGCCGCCTGCGCAAGGCGCTGGGCGATGCTCACCAGCATCTGGTCCAGACCGTGCGCGGCACCGGCTACCGCTTCTCCAGCAAGGGCTGACGTGCGCCTCTGGAGCCATGAACTCTGGCGCCTTGGCCTGCTCGCTGTCGCCGGCTCCCTCGTCGGCTGGCTGTTTTCCGCCCCCGGACTCGGGCTGGCCCTCGGGCTCGCCTTGCGTCTGGCCTATCATCTCAAGCAGCTGCACGCCCTGCGTCGCTGGCTCACGCGTAACCCGCACAGCGAACCGCCCGCCGCCACCGGCCTGTGGGGCGAGCTGTTCGATCGTCTGTACCGCTACCAGAAAGGTCAGCGACAGACCCAGCAGCGCCTGCAGACCACCCTCAAGCGCATCCAGGAATCCTCGGAAGCGATGCGCGACAGCGTGGTGATGCTCGACCAGCACGGCGACCTCGAATGGTGGAACAGCGCCGCCGAGCGCATGCTGGGGCTCGAGGCCGCCCACGACCGCGGCCAGCACATCACCAACCTGATCCGCGACCCGCGCTTCGTCACCTATTTCAATGCCCGCGACTACCGCGAGCCGCTGACGCTGAGCTCGCCGGTCAACGAACGCATGGTGCTGCAGTTCCAGATCACTCTCTACGGCGACGACGAGCGCCTAGTGATGGCGCGGGACATCACCCGCCTGCACCGGCTGGAGGAGATGCGCCGCGACTTCGTCGCCAACGTCTCCCACGAGCTGAGAACCCCACTGACGGTGCTGGCAGGCTACCTCGAGACCTATGCCACCTATGCCGAGCAGCTGCCGCCGCGGCTGGCGCAGGGGCTGACCCGCATGCAGGAGCAGACCAGCCGTATGCAGAACCTGGTCAACGACCTGCTGCTGCTGTCGCGCCTGGAGATCGATCGCGGCGGCGAGGACCACCTGCCGCTGGCCATGGACGCCCTGCTCGAGGAGGTACGCCGCGACGCCCAGGCGCTAGCGGCGGGCCGCCAGCAGGTGCACATCGAGCTCGAGGAAACCCGCCGCCTGATGGGCAGCGATGCCGAGATCCACAGCGCGCTGTCCAATCTGGCCTTCAATGCGGTGCGCTACACCCCCGAGGGCAGCCAGGTCGTGCTGCGCTGGAAGGCACATCCCAAGGGGGCGTGCCTCGAGGTGCAGGACGACGGCGAAGGCATCGACCCGGTCCATATCCCGCGCCTGACCGAGCGCTTCTACCGGGTCGACAAGGGCCGCAGCAGCGAAACCGGCGGCACCGGCCTGGGGCTGGCCATCGTCAAGCACGTGCTGCTGCGCCACGACGCCTATCTGGAGATCGAATCCCGCCCCGGCCAGGGCGCGCTGTTTCGCTGCGTCTTCCCCGCCGAACGGCTGGTGGCGGCCGAGACGACCGCCGATCCCATTGCGAACCGGTAACCTTTTCGTCCCGATGGCGGTTCAAGGGGCTGCGACATCCCCCTCGCCGCGATAGTGGCGGTCCCACATCAGCACGGCGCCGGCCACGGCGCCGGGCAGCAGGAAGAGGTTGGCCAGCGGGATCCAGGTGATCAGCGTCACCCAGCCGCCGAAGGTGAGGGTCTGCCAGGCGTGCGCGCTGAGGCGGCGGCGCATGTCGGCAAAGGTCACCTTGTTGTTGTCCATGGGGTAGTCGAGGTAGGTGATCGCCATCATCCAGGCCGAGAACAGGGCCCAGAGCAAGGGGGCGAACACGTTCAGCGCGGGTATCCAGCTGATCACGAACAGCGCCAGCGCCCGCGGCAGGATGTAACCGAGCTTGACCAGCTCGCGACCCAGCGCATCCACCGCGGTACGCGCCAGGCCGCGGTCGTCCAGCGGCGGCCGGCCGGTGACCTGCGTTTCGACCTTGGCCGCCAGGAAGCCGTAGAAGGGTGCAGCGATCAGATGGGTCACCAAGGTAAAGGTGAAGAACACGATCAGCACCAGGCTCAGCACGAACAGCGGCCACAGCAGCCACTCCAGCCAACCGAGCCAGGCCGGCACCATGGCCATCCACGCCTCCAGCCAGCCGCCGAAGCGGGTCACCACGTAGTAGAGCATGGCCGTATAGACCGTCAGGTTGACGGCTATCGGCGCGTAGACGTAGCGGCGCAGGCCGCGGCGATAGACCAGCCGCGTGCCGCGATTGAGTGCCGTGAAGGCATCCAGCATGGCCCCTCAGCCCTTGCGCTTCAGCGCATCCTCGTCGATCTTGTCCGGGTCCATGTGGCGGATATCGAGCCCCTTGACCAGATAGATCACGTACTCGGCGAGATTGTCGGCGTGGTCGCCGACCCGCTCCAGCGCACGCAGAATCCACATCACGTTGAGCACCGGGCCGATGGCGCGGCTGTCCTCCATCATGAAGGTCATCAGCGAGCGCATGGCGCTGCCGTACTCATCGTCCACCGAGTCGTCCTCATGCACCACCTGCAGAGCCAGCTCGGTGTCGAAGCGGGCGAAGGCGGTCAGGGCGTCGCGCAGCATGCGCCGCACGTGCTCGCTGATGTGGCGCACCTCGACCAGGCCACGCACGTTGTTGCCGCCGTCGATCAGGGTCAGGGCGTTGCGCGCGATCTTGCTCGCCTCGTCGCCGATGCGCTCGAGGTCGGCGGTGGCACGGATCACTGCCAGCACCAGGCGCAGGTCGGAGGCGGCCGGTTGACGCCGCGCCAGCACCCGCGTGCATTCGTCATCGATCTTGAGCTGCATGGCGTTGACGTCGCGGTCGCGGTCGCGCACCTTCTCGGCCAGACGACTATCGCCGTCGAGCAGCGCCCGGATCGCCTCCTGGACCTGCTGCTCGACCAACCCGCCCATGGTCATCAGTTGGGTCTTGAGGGCCTCCAGCTCCTGGTTGAACTGGCGGGAAATGTGCTGACTGTGAGTTTCGCTAGTGATGTCCATGGTGCTCTCCTCGGGCGGCCTGGATCAGGCCATGCGGCCGGTGATGTAGTTCTCGGTACTGCGCAGGCTGGGGTTGGTGAACAGGGTATCGGTGGGAGCGTACTCCACCAGTTGGCCATCCTGCAGGAAGGCGGTGTAGTCGGAGACCCGCGCCGCCTGCTGCATGTTATGGGTGACCAGAATCAGCGTGAGCTGCGATTTCAGGCTGCGAATCAGCTCCTCGATCTTCAGCGTGGAGATCGGATCCAGCGCCGAGGCCGGCTCGTCGAGCAGCAGTACCTCGGGGCGCACCGCCAGCGAGCGGGCGATCACCAAACGCTGCTGCTGACCGCCGGAGAGCGACCAGGCCGACGCGCGCAGCCGATCCTTCACTTCATCCCACAGCGCTGCCGACTGCAGCGCCCATTCGACGATGTCGTCCATGCGCCGGCGCGTCAGCCCGCCCTGCAGGCGCAGGCCGAAAGCCACGTTCTCGTAGATCGACATGGGGAACGGGTTGGGCACCTGGAACACCATGCCGACTCGCCTTCGCAACTCGTCCACGGCCACTTCGGGGGCGTGGATGTCCTCGCCCTCGAGCAGGATCCGGCCGCTGTGACTGACCTCTTCGTTGAGGTCATGCAGCCGGTTCAGCAGCCGCAGCAGCGTCGACTTTCCGCATCCGGAGGGCCCGATGAACGCCGTGACCCGATGCCGCGGCACGCGCAGGGAGATGTCGCGCAGCGCCGGCTTGCCGCCATAGGCCAGACTCACCCCTTCGATCTCGAAGCAACTGGCGGTGGGATCGAAGTCGATGATCGAACCCGAGGCGGACGGCTGAAATCGCGACAGTAGGGTCATCGGTGAGCGTTTTCTCCTCATGGGCGCGGCTGCACGCCGTGGCGCGAACGAAAATAATGCCGCAGAAATATGGCAGTCAGGTTAAGCACCAGGATCACCAGGACCAGCAGCAGCGCCGTGGCGTAGACCAGCGGCAGCGCCGCCTGGACGTCGTTGCCGTGAAAGGCCGTATCGAAGATGTGATAGCCGAGATGCATGAACTTGCGATCAAGATGGAGGAAAGGAAACTCGCCGTCCACCGGGATCTGCGGCGCCAGCTTGGCCACCCCGACCAGCATCAGCGGCGCCACTTCGCCGGCGGCGCGGGCCACGGCCAGGATCACCCCGGTGAGCATGGCCGGCACCGCCATCGGCAGCACCACTCGGGTCAGGGTCTCCAGGCGCGTGGCCCCCAGCGCCAGGGCACCCTCGCGCTGCTGCACCGGGATGCGTGCCAAGCCCTCTTCGGTGGCCACGATCACTACCGGCAGGGTCAGCAGCGCCAGGGTCAGCGAGGCCCACAGCAGCCCGCCGGTGCCGAAGGTGGGCGACGGCAGAGCATCGCTGAAGAACCAGTCGTCGAGCGTGCCGCCGATGCCGTAGACGAACACGCCCAGCCCGAACACGCCATAGACGATGGAGGGCACCCCGGCCAGGTTGCGCACCGCGATGCGTACCAGATTCGTCAGCCGCCCCTGGTGGGCCACCTCGTTGAGGTAGACCGCAGCCAGCACGCCGAAGGGCGTGACCAGCAGCGACATCAGCAGCACCATCATCACGGTGCCGAAGATCGCCGGCCACACCCCGCCCGCGGTATTGCCATCCCGCGGGCCCTCGGAGAGAAAGCGCCACACTCCCTGCGACCAGGCCCCAACCTTCTCGCCGAGCGACATGGCGTTGGGCTGCCAGGCGCGCAGCACCTCGTCGAGAGGCTGGACCAGACGCCGTCCATCGACGCTTTCGAGCAGCGCCGCCTGGCCACCCATGGCCTGCTGCAGCTCACGCACCCGCGCATTGGCCTCCGCCAGCGCCTGGCGGGCGGCCGTGTCGTCCGGGCGGGCATCGAGGCGTCGTATCAGCGGTCGCAACACGTCGCGGCGCAGCCGCTCGCGCTCGTCGCGTAGCTCCTGGAGTTCGGCCAGTTGAGCCTCGAGCCTGGCCCAGGCCGCTTCCCGGGACTGCGCCGACGCCAGCGAATCGGCCTCGCCCACCGCCACCAGACGACCGATGAAGGCACCGTGCCGCCGGCGCTCCAGCACCACCAGCTCGGCTGGCCGCTCGCTGGCCACGATGGTAGCCACCGGCAGCCAGTGCCAGACATGGCCGTCCAGATCGCGGTTGCCGGTGAAGTAGAGCCGCTCGCGCCCGGCCTGCCGCTCCAGCGGCAGCTCGCGCACCGCCTGCCCCGCCAGCAGCCGGCCATCCTCCAGCTCGACGAGCGTTACCGAGGCAGGCCAGAAGTGCCCCAGGCCGCGCACGGCCAGCAGCAGCAGCAACCCGCCCAGCAGCAGCAGCGACAGCGCCACGCTGCCGGCAGCCAGCCAGGCCCAGGGGCCTTCCGTGCGCGGCAGGCGTCGGCTCATGCCGCACCGCCCAGCCAGCGATAGCGTCGCCTCAGGCGACTTCTCACCACCTCGGCCAGGGTATTGACCAGAAAGGTGAAGATAAACAGCAGCAGCGCCGCCAGCATCAGCAGCACATAGGCTTCGCTGCCCGGTACGGCCTCGGGCAGTTCGACGGCGATGCCCGCCGCCATGCTGCGCATGCCCTCGAACGGACTCAGACTCATCAGTGCGGCGTTGCCACTGGCCATCAGCACGATCATGGTCTCGCCCACGGCGCGACCGGTACCGATCATCACCGCGGCGAAGATACCCGGCGAGGCGGCCGGCAGCACCACCCGCCACAGCGTCTGCCAGCGTGTCGCGCCCAGCGCATGGGCGCCCTCACCGAGCCGGCCGGGCACGCCGGAGAGCGCATCCTCGGCCAGGGCATAGATACTGGGCATGACCGCAAAGCCCATGGCCACGCCCACGATCATGGCGTTGCGCGTGGCGTAATCGAGCCCTAGCTCGCGGTCCAGCCACACACGCAGGTCGCCGCCGAACAGCAGCACCTCGAGCCAGGGTGCAAGCGAGAAGGTCGCCAACGCCAGCAGCAGCAGCCAGGGCACGAGCCACAGCCCGGCGCGCGCCAGCGACAGCCGGCGCCGCCAACCCGACGGCAAGCGGCGCCAGAGGCCGGCGGCAAGCAGCACCCCCAAGGGTAGCAACAGCATGAGCGTCAGGACGCCGGCCAGATGGCGCTCGACCCAGGGGGCCATGACCAGCCCGGCCACGAAGCCGACCACTACGCCTGGCATGGCCTCCATCATTTCCAGGGTCGGCTTCATGCGGCTGCGCAACCGCCGGGTCATGAACAGCGCCGAGTGAATGGCGGCCCCCAGCGCCAGCGGTACGGCAAAGAGCATCGCCCACAGGGCTGCCTTCAGCGTCCCCCAGGCCATCGGCGTCAGCGCGAGCCGCACCCGTTCCATCTCCAGCCTGCCATCGAACAGGGCCGGCAGCACCTCGACGACGAGGAAGGCACCGATCGCCATGACGGCCACGATCACGCCGATACCGCCCGCCGCGATGAGCCCCGTGGCCAGCCGATCGAGACGTCGGCGCCAGGGCGAGCGGGGGGCGGAAACGAGATTTGGGGGTTCTATCATGATCGGCAGCCTATAGCGGCTTGATGACAGTTTCGTGACAGGCGCTCAGGGCCACGTCGGGTCGAGGCCCAGCAGCTCACGCTGAGCCGCCAGGTGCTCCTCCGACAGCGCCACGAAGCCCATCTCGGAAACGGTGCGCTGCCCCTGAGGCGACAGGATGAGATCCAGCAGGGCCCGCTCCGGCCCGGAGAGCGCCTCTCCGGGGGGAAGGTTGACGTAGAGGAAGAGCGCGCGGCCAAGCGGATACTCGCCCTGACGCACCGGTTCGGCAGCGGGAACATGCCGGCGGCCCTCGCCATCCTCGATGGCGAGGGCCTTGACCCCGGGGGTCAGGTGATTGAGGCCGACATAGCCGATGGCCTCGCGGCTTTCGGTGACCGCCGCCACCACGGCGGCAGAGCCCGGGTGCTCGTTGAGCCGTGGGCTGTAGCTGCCGCCACACAGCGCCTGCTGGCGGAACAGGCCAAAGCTGCCGGAGGCGGGATTACGCCCGTTGAGCTCGATCCTTCCCGCTCGCCCCGCAACGCCGAGCTGTTCCCAGCGCAGGATCGCCTCACCGCCGCCGCAGCGGCGCGTGGTCGAGAAGATGGCATCGATCTCGTCGAGGCGCAGCGACTCCAGCGCATGGTGACGATGCACGATCACCGCCAGGGCGTCCCGTGCCACCTCCACCTCCTGCACCGGGTAACCGTGATGTTCCTGGAAGGCGTGACGCTCGCTTTCGCTCATGGCCCGCGACATCGGTCCTAGCCGGGTGGTACCGGCCGCCAGCGCCGTGGGCGCGCTGGCCGAGCCGCTGGCCTGGAGCTGGAGGCGAATGCCCGGGTGGCGCTCGCTGAGCTGTTCGCCCCAGCGCAACATCAGCCCGGCCATGGTGTCGGAGCCCACCACGCCGAGCGTACCGACCGGCTCATCGGCCTGAGCCTGGTACATTGCACAGACCAATAGCAGTGCCAGGCAGCACTGCCATGGCCTGCGCCGACCAAGTGCCTTGCCGAAAGGGTTCATGAGGGGCTCCTTGCCGCTGACTGAGACGATCGCTCACGAGTGACGGCTTGTCGCAGCGCTGGTGAGGCCGGGGCTTGGCGTATAAGATGGCCCCCAGCAGGCGCTGCAATGCAATATCGCCATCCACAACAACAAGCCGAGCATACGATATTCCATGACCGACCTCGACGACGTTCCCGCACCCCAAGGGCAATTGACCCTCAAACTGCTGGCCGATCGCCAGGATACCAACTTCTACGGCGACATCCCCGGCGGCTGGCTGGTACGCCACATGGATCAGGCCGCCGAGCTGGCGGCGGGCCGCGAGGCGCGTGGCCGCACCGCCACCGTGGCCATCGAGACCATGGATTTCCTGTGTCCGGTACGCGTCGGCTCGATGGTCAACATCTTCACCGCCGTACGCGAGATCGGCCACAGCTCGATCAAGATCGACGTCGAAGTGTGGATCCGCCACCCCCACGAGCGCGAGACCAGCGAGCTGCACAAGGTCACCGAGGCCCGCTTCGTGATGGTGGCGCTGGACGACAAGGGGCGCATCCGCGCGGTACGCCAGGGCGGCTGAACTCCCCAACGCAACGAGGGCGCCAATAGGCGCCCTCGCTGCGTTCGACGTCGTCGATCAGGTGACGACGGTGTCGCGGGTCTTGAGATACTCGAACTCGCCCACGTCGCTGAACGGGCGAACCAGCGCCTGGAACGCGCTGTAGGACTCGTAGACCTTGGCCGAATCGGGGTCGTTCTCCACCTGCTGCTGAATGACCCGCTGCGACGACTCGTAGAGCGCCTCGATGACGTCCTGGGGGAAGGTGCGCAACTGCACGCCATGCTCCTCCACCAGGGTGGCCAGCGCCTGGGCGTTGCGATAGGCAAACTCGCTGATCATGTCCAGGTTGGAGGCCTTGGCGGCCTCGCGCACCACGGCCTTGAGGTCGTCGGGCAGGGCATTCCAGGCATCCAGGTTGACGGTGCCCTCGAGCACGGCAGTCGGCTCGTTCCACGGCGAGGTGTAGTAGTAATCGGCCACCTGATGCAGGCCGAAGGCCATGTCGTTGTAAGGACCGACCCAGTCGGCGGCGTCGAGCACGCCGGTCTGCATGGAAGTGAAGATCTCCCCGCCCGGCATGTTGACGGTGGTCACGCCGATGCCGTTCATGGCCTCGCCGGCCAGGCCCGGCAGACGCAGGCGGATGCCCTGCATGTCGGCCAGCGAGTTGATCTCGCGCTTGAACCAGCCGGCCATCTGGGCACCGGTGTTACCCACCGCGAACGGCTTCAGGTTGTGCTTGGCGTAGATCTCGTCCCACAGTTCCTGACCGCCACCGTGGTAGAGCCAGGCGTTCATTTCGGTGGTGTTCATGCCGAAGGGCACGGCGGTGAAGAACTGCGAGGCGGCGACCTTGCCGCGCCAGTAGTAGGCGGCGGAGTGTCCCATCTCGGCGGTACCGGCGGCCACGGCATCGAACACCTCCATGGCGGGTACCAGCTCGCCGGCGCCGTGCACGCGAACGCGCATGCGGCCGTTGGAGAGCTGTTCGATACGCTGGGCGAATGCGTTGGCACCGGTACCCAGGGCCGGGAAGTTGGTCGGCCAGGAGGTGACCATGTCCCAGGTGATGGTTTCCTGCGCCTTGGCAGTGGAGACGAAGGGGGCAGCGACGACGCCGGCAGCACCGAGGCCGGCGGTTTTCAGGAATTTACGGCGTTGCATGGCGGGCATGACTCCAGGGTGGTTATTCTGAGTCGCGTCTAAGGAAACACTGCACAAATGCCTGCGCGAGCGAATTGCTCAGCGCTTCCCTAATCAAGCGCGATGTGTCCGTCAGTGAGTATGCTTAATGGCAATTTGGCCAGCAAGCGCGGCTTTTGACGTAGACGTCAACGTACCCAGGGATACGCTGAGCTCTCTATGGAAGCGCTGAACAAATCGGCGAGCGAGATGAAGCACAAGGCGCACGGAGCACAGTACCGAGCGAAGCGACAAACAGCCGTAGGCTGGCCCCGAAGGGGCGAGAAGCCGAAGGCGGCGAGTCAACCGGAGCATATGGGGTATAGGTGAGGATTCCGACGGTCCGACGCTTCGGCACCGCGCAACGCAGTGATTCGCTCGCGCAGGCATTTGTGCAGTGTTTCCTATAAGGGAGTGAGCTTGGCGAACCCTAGCACCAGCCACTTGTCGCCTTCGCCCTCGAAGCTGACCTGCACCCGGGCCCGCGCGCCCTCGCCCTCGGCGTTGAGTATCACCCCCTCGCCGAAGACGGGGTGATGTACCCGCTGGCCGAGACTCAGGCTGGGCAGGTCGTCACCGCCGTCGACCGAGGTCTGACGCGACAGCCCCACCGCCGGACGCATGGCCGTCACCGGACGCGAGATCTGCCCGCGCAGCCGCACCTCCTCCAGATACTCGGCGGGGATCTCGCGCAAAAAGCGCGACGGCCGCTGGAAGGTCTCCTTGCCATGCAGGCGGCGAATCTCCGAATGCGTGAGGTAGAGCTTGCGCATGGCGCGGGTCAGGCCGACGTAGCACAGCCGGCGCTCCTCCTCGAGCCGGCCGGGCTCCTCCAGCGACATCTTGTGCGGGAACAGCCCCTCCTCGACCCCGGCGATGAACACCACCGGGAACTCCAGGCCCTTGGCCGAGTGCAGGGTCATCAGCTGCACGCTGTCCTCGAACTCGTCGGCCTCGTGCTCGCCGGCGTTGAGCGCCGCCTCGGCGAGGAAGGCCTCCAGCGCCACGGCGCCCTCGCCGGCCTCGGGCGGGTCGAAGGATTCGCCCTGGGTGAAGGCGCGGGCGGCGTTGATCAGCTCTTCCAGGTTCTCGACCCGAGCCTGTCCCTTCTCGCCCTTCTCGTTGCGATGATGCTCGACCAGCCCGGAGCGCTCGTTCACGTGATCGATGATCTCGTACAGCCTCAGGCCGGCGGTGTCGTTGTCGAGCCCTTCGATGAGATCGGCGAAGGCCTGTAGCGACGCCCCGGCGCGCCCCTTCAGCGAACCGTCGGCCAGGCCGTCGTGCAGCGCCTGCCACAGCGACACCCCGGCCACGCGCGCCCGCTCGCGCAGCTGCTCCACGGTACGGGTGCCGATGCCCCGCGGCGGCACGTTGATGATGCGCTCGAGCGAAGCGTCGTCGTCGCGGTTGAGCAGCAGGCGCAGATAGGCCAGGGCGTTCTTGATCTCCAGCCGCTCGTAGAAGCGATGACCGCCGTAGATGCGGTAGGGCATGCCCTGGCGGATCAGGGTCTCCTCAAGCACCCGCGACTGGGCGTTGGAGCGGTAGAGAATGGCCACGTCGCGGCGCCGGTAGCCCTCGTCGACCTTCTCCTTGATAGTGTCGACGATGAAGCGCGCCTCGTCCAGGTCGTTGAAGCCGGCATACACCGAGATCGGCTCACCGCGGGCGCCGGCCGTCCACAGCTCCTTGCCCATGCGCTCGGCGTTGTGGCTGATCAGGGCGTTGGCGGCATCGAGAATGGCACTGGTGGAGCGGTAGTTCTGCTCCAGGCGCACGGTATGGGTGCCGGGGAACTCCTGCTCGAAGCGACGGATGTTCTCGATCCGCGCGCCGCGCCAGCCGTAGATCGACTGATCGTCGTCGCCGACCACGGTCATCGGCGTTTTCATGCCGGTGAGCAGCTTGAGCCAGGCGTACTGCAGGGTGTTGGTGTCCTGGAACTCATCGACCAGCACGTGGGCGAAGCGCTCCTGGTAGTGGGCCAGCAGCGCCGGGGTATCGCGCAACAGCTCCAGGCTCCTGAGCAGCAGTTCGCCGAAGTCGACCAGGCCGCCGCGCTCGCAGGTGAGCTGGTAACGCTCGTAGAGCTCGACCATCTGGGCCATGTAGGCATCGCCGTGCACGTCGACCTGATGCGGACGCAGCCCCTCTTCCTTGCAGCCGGAGATGAAGTACTGCACCTGGCGCGGCGGGTAGCGCTCGTCGTCGATCTGGTGATCCTTGAGCAGGCGCTTGATCAGACGCAGCTGGTCGTCGGAGTCGATGATCTGGAAATGCTGCGGCAGCCGCGCGTCCTGCCAGTGGGTGCGCAGCAGGCGGTGGGCGATGGAGTGGAAGGTGCCGACCCAGACGTTGCGCAGCGACAGCCCCAGCAGCGCCTCGAGCCGCGTGCGCATCTCGCGTGCGGCCTTGTTGGTGAAGGTCACGGCGAGCACGGCATAGGGCGACAGCCCCTCGGCCTGCATCAGCCAGGCGATGCGATGCACCAGCACCCGGGTCTTGCCGGAGCCGGCTCCGGCCAGCACCAGCATGTTGCCCTGGGGGGCGCTCACCGCCTCGCGCTGGGCCGGGTTCAACTGATCGAGAATCGCCGTGACGTCGTCCATGGAAGGGGTCTGCCGCTGGAAAAAATGAGCGCCCAGCTTAGCATATCCGCCCGTCCAATCCTCGACCCGAGCGGCGCCGGGGACAGGTCGAAGCGGAGGTCATCCTTCAGGGATGAAGGATGTAGCGCCCAGGGAAGGGTTCACAGCGCCTCCGCCTAGACCTGTCGCCGGAACAGCCGCGGGCTAGGCCGCTAGGGCTTGCCCTCCTGCTCCGGAAACCTCAACGGCGTCAGGCTCTTCTTGACCGCCTTGAGCTGCTCGGCGAGCTTCGGCCCGCGGGTCTTGGCCACACCCACGGCGAGCACGTCGATCAGCACCAGATGGGCGATGCGCGAGCTCATCGGCGTGTAGATCTCGGTGTCCTCGTGCACGTCGATGTAGAGCGGCAGGGTCACCTCCTCGGAGAGCGGTGAACCGCTGGGACACAGGCCGATCACCGTGGCACCGGCCTCGCGGGCCAGGCGCACGCTGGCCACCAGGGCGCGGGTACGTCCGGTCTGGGAGATCGCCACCACCACGTCGCCCTCCTTGAGGGTCACCGCCGACATGTTCTGCATGTGGGGGTCGGCGTAGGCCGCGGTGGAGATCTGCAAACGGAAGAACTTGTGCTGGGCATCGAAGGCCACCGCCCCGGAGGCGCCGAAGCCGTAGAACTCGACCCGGTTGGCCATGGCCAACGACTGGATCGCCCGGCTCAGGGCTTCGTTGTCGAGGCGGTCACGCACCGACAGCAGGGTACCCACGGTGGAGTCGAAGATGCTCTGGGAGAACTCGGCGACGGAGTCGTCGTCGTTCATCGAGAACTGGGCGAACTGGCTGCCCGAAGCCAGCATCTGCGCCAGCTTGAGTTTGAAGTCCTGAAAGCCGTTGCAGCCCAGGGCCCGGCAGAAGCGCACCACGGTCGGCTCGCTGACCTTGGCCTCGGTGGCCAGATCGACGATGCGCATGTGAATGACTTCATCGGGATTGCGCAGCACGAAGCGCGCCACTTTCTGCTCGGAGCGGCGGAAGAGCTCCATGCGGCGTCTCATTTCATCGAACAGGGCGCGGCTCACGCTGAACTCCTTGATTGGCCAATCGCTGGGTTCAGTATGCACGATACCGACTCGCTTGGGGGAGTTTCGCTCCTCAGCGTGGAAAGAGTCACTTCGTCACGATTCTGTCAAGTAGGGTATAGTAAAGATGCTGTGATTTGATCTTGCCGCACTGACGAAGATAAGGCACAGAAGAAGAAGGGAGAGTCGATCATGAGTAAGGTCGAACGAGTCACTTCCGTCAAGAATGAACTTCTCGACATCTTCATGAGCATCAACGTCGCCGAGCATGAGAAGCGCTCCCGCAGCGCCGCCCAGCGAAACCTGCGCGCCCGCCGCGGCATCGAGCTGCATCAGGAGTTCAAGCAGCTGGAGCGGGACATCGCCGATCTGGTCGACGAAGAAAGACACTGAAGCGGCCGCCCGAAGGCGGCCGCGACAAGCAGGAAATCCGGCCCCGGCATGCGGGGCCAGCTAGGCTCGTCACCCAATAATCCCTGGCTCATCCCAACAGGGAGTTGACGAACACCAGGATCACCCCCAGCGGCGCCACGTAGCGCGCCACCACCAGCCACACCTGTTCGCTGCCGCCCGTCAGATTCAGCTCGGCGGCCACGCTGCGGCGATCCAGACACCAAGCCACGAAGACGATCGCGCCCAGCCCCGTCAGCGGCAGCAGGATCTTGCTGGTGAAGGTGTCCAGCAGATCGAACACGTTGAGTCCGAACATCACCGGCTCGGGCCAGACGTTGAACGACATCAGCGCGGCAATGCCCAACAGCCACACCGCCACGGCGCTCACCAGCGTAGCCATGACCCGTGTCAGCGGCGTGCGCTCCTCGACGAACTCCACCACCGGCTCGAGCAGCGAGATGGCCGAAGTCAGCGCGGCGAAGGTCAGCAGCAGGAAGAACATCAGCCCCAGCAGCATGCCGCCGGTCATGTTGCCAAACGCCAGCGGCAGGGTGACGAAGATCAGCCCCGGGCCTTCTCCGGCACTCAGGCCGTTGGCGAAGACGATGGGGAAGATCGCCAGGCCGGCCAGCAGGGCGATGCCGGTATCCAGGATGATCACCGTGCGTGCGGTGCCCAGCAGGTTGACGTCCTCACCCAGGTAGGAACCGTAGGCCATCATGATGCCCATGCCCAGCGACAGGGTGAAGAAGGCCTGCCCCATGGCGGCCAGCACCACGTCGCCGGAGAGCGCGCCCCAGTCGGGGCGGAACATGAAGGCCAGCGCCTCGCCGAAATGACCGGTGGTCATGCCGTAGCCGACCAGCACCACCATCAGCACCACCAATGCCGGCATCATGGTGCGTACCGCACCTTCCAGCCCCTTGGTCACGCCGCGCGCCACGATCCATACCACCAGCGCCATGAAGGCGGTATGCCACAGCAGCAGCAGTCCGGGACTGCCCAGCAGCCCCTCGAAGATGGCGCCGACGCCGTCGGCATCCTGGCCGGTAAAGGTACCGGTGACCGAACCCAGGGTATAGGAGAGCGACCAGCCGCCGATGACGCTATAGAAGGAGAGGATCAGGAAGGCCGCCAGCACGCCGCTGGCACCCACCAGTGCCCACGCCTTGGGCTGAGCGTTCTTGCCGGCCAGCTCCGCCATGGCGTTGATCGGGTTCTTCTGACCCCGCCGGCCGATCAACCACTCGGCCACCAGCACGGGGAGGCCCACCACGGCCACGCAGGCCAGGTAGACGAGGACGAAGGCGGCACCGCCGTTGTCTCCCACCATGTAGGAGAAGCGCCAGATATTGCCTAGCCCGACGGCCGACCCGGCGGCCGCCAGCACGAAGGTCATCTTCGATGACCACTGCGCATGGACGAGTTTAGACATGAGTCACCTGTTGTTATGTATCCGATTGTTGATCTGCCTCAAGCACAAAAACCCGGAAAAACGATAGGTAATTGCACCGAATGGTGGCAAATCTATCCGATCATACGCTCGAAGGCCAGCGGCAGAGGACTCAGAACAGCGTGGTTTGACGCTCTCCGGCGAAGTCGTTGAGCGGCGGTTGGTCGAGGTGGGCGATCAGCTCGCCATGGAGGCCTCGGGCGAGCTCGGGGGCCTGTCGGTTATTCGCGGTATGCACAAAGAGAAAAGGGGTTTTCCCCTGTTTTATCCACAGCCTCAGCTGGTCTATCCAGGGTCGGAAGTAGTTGAGGTTGATCGCTTCATCGAGGTGTCCGATAAAGCGGACAAGCGGCTCGTTTCCCGTGGAAAGCACGTGTAATGGGCACCGTGGCTTTTCACTCTGCGCTTGTGCAAGCGCGGGGCAGCCCGCCGCCGAGGTCGAGAACAGCGGCCTCACATCGAGCATGACACGGTTGGCGCCATGAGTTATCAACAGGCGGTTGAGAGCGATCTCGGCCGCCCCCTTGTGGAAAAATTCAGGATGCCGGACCTCCACGGCGCAGGGAATCGCCGCAGGCCAGCGTACCAGCAGCGCTTCGAGCCGGGGCAGTAGATCAGGGCCGAAGTCCCGCGGCAACTGGACGAGCAGTGGTCCCAGCCGATCGTGCAGTGGGGTCAGGGCCTCGACGAAGGCATCGAAGTCCGTCTCGATACCCTCGAGACGACGCTCGTGGGTCAGCGCCGCCGGCAGCTTGAAGCAGAAGCGAAAATCAACAGGCGCCAGGCGCGACCAGCCAGCCACCGTCTCGGCCCGGGGCGCCCCGCTGTAGAAGGTCGTGTTGCCCTCCACCGCGTTGAACACCCGCGCATAGTCGGCCAGCCAGCCCTCCTGGCCGCCATAGGGTGGGTAAAGGGAGCCACACCAGTCGGGGTTGGCCCACATGGCCAAACCCAGATACAGTCTGGACAACCTTGTCATGCTCCTGTAACAAAATTAATCGGAAACGCCGCCCGGCGAATGGCAGCATGGCTGCCTGCTCAAGAATGCACAAGGAAGCGCGCCCAGCGCACCCAGCCCATGGATACGACTCTCAACCTTGCCCTGTTCGCCCAACTCAACGCGGCGCCCGGCAGCGACCCACGGCTGCTGCTGATGGCGGAAGTCTTCGCCGTGTACTTGATCTGGCTGGTGCCGGCTCTGCTGGTCATTGGCTGGCTGCGCGGCAGTGAGCGCCTGAAACGCCCGCTGTGGGAGGCCTTCATCGCCACCCTGCTCGCGCTGGCCGCAAGCTGGGTGATCGGCTGGCTGTGGCCGACGCCACGGCCGTTCATGATGCCCGTGGGACAGACCTTCCTGGAACACGCCCCGACCCCGGCATTTCCCAGCAATCACGCCACCATCATGCTGACCATGGCCTTCAGCCTGCTGCTGCATGCCGGCACCCGAAGGATAGGGCGCTACCTGCTGCTGTTGACACTGCCGGTGGCTTGGGCGCGTGTCTTCCTCGGTGTGCATTTCCCCCAGGACATGCTCGGCGCCCTGGTGCTGGCGGCGGCGATGGCCACGCTGGTCGGCGCCAGCCGCAGCTGGCTGATCCTGCCCTTCTATCACCGGGTGGCCATGCGGCTGTATCGAATACTGTTCGCGCCGTTGATTCGCCGCGGCTGGGTGGAGCGCTGAGCGCTCCACCCAGCCCACTCTTCAGCGCTGCTTCGCAGCGGCTCAGAACTGCTCCAGCAGCCACTCGCCGGGTTCGCCGTTCACCAGCAGCTGGCCGTCCTGTAACTGCACCTTCAAGGTGTAGCTCCCGTCCTGCTCGCGGCGAACGACGCCCATCTCGAGCATCGGCTCCACGCTTCCGGCCACCACCTCCTTGGCCATGGCATCGAGCTCATTGCCCGAAAGCATGCCATTGTACTGCTGACGCAGGACTTCACGGCTCACCCGATGCAGCAGCATGGCGGAAGCCTCCACGCTCAGATCCAGGCGGTTTTCCGCATCGAGCAGAAAGCTGTCGTCGAAACCGGCAATGTCCTGAAGCAGCAGGTCGGCTTCCAGCGCCAGCGTGATGTCCGCATCGCCCATGCTGAACGACGCCGGCTTGATGGTGAGTACGGAGCGGCCCGCCATCAGCGCCTCGCCGGCCTCCTCCATGCGCTCGAAAATGGGCAGCAGGGCCTCAGGATCGTCCCACTGGAAGCTGGCAATGGCTTCGTAGATCAGGCTCCACAGGGTGTCGTACTCGGTGCGCGACAGCTTCCCGTAGCTGGACTCCACATGGAAGGCGATCGACTCCTCCAGGCCCTGAATCTGCAGCCCCTCTGCCGCCCACAGCTGCGCCAGCTGGAAGTGCGCCTCGGATTCCGGCTCCAGCCCCAGGCGAACCGTGGCGCTTTGCGCAGTAAAACCCGGCGAGTACTGCTCGCTCACCGTCAGGCCGTCGAGGCTGAGGCCAAGCTGGCCATACCAGCTGCTGTCGCCATGGCGAGTCGCCGTGAAATCGGCCGCCAGACCGTCCATGGTGAGGTAAAGATCAGGCGCTTCGGACTCGAAGCCCTGCATCTCCAAGTGCGCCACCAGGTCGGCGAAGCGGCCCTGCTCATCGAACAGCAATTTGACCTCGACGCTCTGCCCTTCGATGCGGGAGTTGCCCACCTCTTGCAGATCGCGGCTCTCCGTCGACATCGGCGCATCGTCCGAGCGCAGCGTGATTTCACGCAGCACTCCCTGGGGGAAAGAAATCACCAGGTCGGTGGTAGAGCCCTCGAAGGTGTGAACGGCCGAAGGCTCCACCAATCGGGACTGCCCCAGACGATTCGTACTGCGATACTCACCCGAGCTTGAGTCGTAGCGGAACTCACCGCCCAGGTATTCACCCTGGTAACGCATCTCCACACCCAAATCATCGAGTAGCGGACCCGAGGCCAGCGTTACCGCCATGGGCTCCCATTCGCCTTCTACCACTTGGTCAAAACCGACCCTGCCGGCATAGCGGGCGAAATCCTCGTCTTCTTCCAGGTGGATCGCCTGCTCGAACAGCCAACCCGACGCCTCGGCTCGCCCCTCGAACGTGGCCAGAGCGCCCACGAAGGGGCCATGGGTGATGCGGTCGTTGACGACTATTCTGAGCGGCTCTCCATCGAATGACAGCCCCATCTCTGCGCCAAGAAGACGCTCGTAAGCCTGCGCAAGTTCGGGCTCGATGATGAGTTCATAGCTGGCACTGGCTTGGAACCAGTCACGTTCATAAACCAGGTTCTCGACCTGGATATAGCCGAAGCGCTGCAACTGTTGCAGATAATCGGCGTAATGCTTTTCCACCTGCTGGCCCAACCAATAGGGAACTCCCAGACCCACCACAAGCACGGGCCCTGCGCCAATCACCAGCAAGCGTTTCAGGAAACTTCCCTGACGTTTCTGTCCGTTCCCCACGTCGATATCCTTTTCTCGTTCTTCGTTTAATTGAAATGAGGCAGCAACAAGTCTCTTGTTACTGCCTAGTTCAATGCCGAAGTTTAACGATAGGAAACGAGAAAAGTAAGCTGAAGTATCCTGAGTTCACTCCACCGTTACCGACTTGGCCAGATTACGCGGCTGATCGACGTCGGTACCCTTGAGTACCGCCACGTGATAGCTCAACAGCTGCAGCGGCACGGTATAGAGAATCGGCGCCAAGGCGTCGTGCACATGTGGCAGATGCAGCACCCTGACGCCATCTTCCTCCACGATGCCGACCTGCTCGTCGGCGAACACGAAGAGTTCGCCGCCACGGGCACGCACTTCCTGCAGGTTGGACTTGAGCTTGTCGAGCAATTCGTCGTTGGGAGCGACGGAAATGACCGGCATCTCGCTGTCCACCAGCGCCAGCGGGCCGTGCTTGAGCTCGCCGGCGGGATAGGCCTCGGCGTGGATGTAGGAGATCTCCTTGAGCTTGAGCGCGCCCTCCAGGGCGATGGGGAAGTGCGCGCCGCGCCCGAGGAAGAGGGCATGATGCTTCTCGGCAAAGGCGGTCGACAGCCGCTCGATGGCATCATCCAGTTTCAGCACCTGACCCACCAGTTGCGGCAGCGAGCGCAGCCCGGCCACCAGTTCGGCCTGGGTCTCGGCCGCCAGCCCCTTGACCCGCCCCAGGGCCAGCGTCAGCAGCATCAGGGCGGTGAGCTGGGTGGTGAAGGCCTTGGTCGAGGCCACGCCGATCTCGGGGCCGGCCTGGGTCATCAGGGTGAGATAGGACTCACGTACCAGGGAGCTTCCCGGCACGTTGCAGATGGCCAGGCTGCCGAGATAGCCCCGCTCGCGGGCGAAACGCAGGGCCGCCAGGGTATCGGCCGTCTCACCGGACTGCGACAGCGTGACGAACAGGGTGTCGTCCGGCACCACCACCGTGCGGTAGCGGTACTCCGAGGCGACTTCCACCTGCACGGGGATGTCGGCATAGCGCTCCAGCCAGTAGCGCGCCACCAGACCGGCATGATAGCTGGTACCGCAGGCGACGATATGCACCTGCTTGACCCGCTCGAACAACGCCTCCGCATCGGGCCCGAAGCACTCGACCGGCACCGCGCGCTCGCTCAGCCGCCCTTCCAGCGCTGCCGCGATCACCGCCGGCTGCTCGTAGATCTCCTTCAGCATGTAGTGACGGTATTCGCCCTTGCTGGCGGCGCCGTCGCCATGCTCGAAGGTATGCGTCTCACGCTGCGCGGCTTGCCCCTGCGCATCGCGGATCTCGATCCGGCCGCCGTCGGAGAGCCGGACCACGTCACCCTCCTGCAAGTAGATGAAACGGTCGGTGACCTGCAGCAGCGCCAGCGGGTCGGAGCCGAGGAAGGCTTCGTCGATCCCCACTCCCACCACCAGCGGACTGCCCTTGCGTGCACCCACCACGACGTCGGGCTCGTCGGCATGCACCACGGCCAGGGCATAGGCGCCTTCGAGGCGAGCGAGCCCTCGCTGTACGGCGGCCAACAGGCCGTCGCCACGGCGGTATTCACGCTCCAGCAGGTGCGCCACCACCTCGGTATCGGTCTGCGAGGAGAAGACATAGCCGTCGGCTTCCAGCTCGCGGCGTAGCGGCTCGTGATTCTCGATGATGCCGTTGTGCACCAGCGCCAGCCGGCTTCCCGACTGGTGCGGATGAGCGTTCTCCTCGCTGGGCTTGCCGTGGGTGGCCCAGCGGGTGTGGGCGATACCGCAGCGCCCCGGCAGGGCTGCCTCATTAAGCATGGTCTCGAGGGCTGCGACCTTGCCCAGCGCGCGGCGGCGCTGCAGCTCGTCATCGGGAGAGATCACCGCCATCCCGGCCGAGTCGTAGCCGCGGTACTCCAAGCGCCTCAAGCCTTCGAGCAGGATGCCTTCCACGTTGCGCTGGGCAACGGCACCGACGATTCCACACATGACGATTCCTCGCGCTGGTTGTCAGTCTCGGGTCTTCTTGGCCGGTCGCACCCAGTCGGCCTTGCCGATCTGGCGTCCACGGGAAACGGCCAGGGCGTTGTCGGGCACGTCCTTGCTGATGGTCGAACCGGCCCCCACCGTGGCACCTCGCCCAACGCTGACCGGCGCCACCAAGGCGGTGTTGGAGCCGATGAAAGCATCGTCGCCGATGTCGGTGTGGTGCTTGTTGGCCCCATCGTAGTTGCAGGTGATGGTACCGGCGCCGACGTTGACGCCGCGACCCAGTCGCGCATCGCCCACATAGCTAAGATGATTGATCTTGCTGCCCTCGCCCACTTCGGCATTTTTCGTCTCGACGAAATTGCCCACCTTGGCGCCCACCGCCAGGCGCGTTCCCGGACGCAGCCGGGCAAAGGGACCGATACGGTTGTGGCCAGCTGCCACGGCCCCTTCGATCACGCTGTGCGGCTCGATGACGGTTTCGGCGCCGATATGGCTGTCGCGGATCACGCAGTGGGGTCCGATGCGAACGCCTTCGCCCAGCTCCACCTCGCCCTCGAACACGCAGCCGACGTCGATCTCCACGTCATGACCGCAGTTGAGGCGACCGCGCACGTCGAGGCGCGCCGGGTCGATCAACGCCACGCCCTGGGCCATGAGTTCATCAGCTATCCGCATCTGGTGGGAACGCTCCAGGCGGGCCATCTGCTGGCGGTTGTTGACCCCCTCCACCTCCATGGCATCGGCCGGCTGGGCCGTGGCGATGGCTACTCCCTCGGCGGCTGCCATGGCAATGACGTCGGTGAGGTAGTACTCACCCTGGGCATTGTCGGCGGAGAGCTGCGGCAGCCAGCGCTTCAGTTGTGACGCGGTCATGGCCATGATGCCGGTGTTGCATTCGCGGATTGCCAGCTCACGCTCGCTGGCATCCTTCTGCTCGACGATGGCCACCGCCTCGCCGTCGGCGTTGCGCAGGATCCGGCCGTAACCGGTGGGGTCGTCCAGGGTCACGGTGAGCAGCGCCATGCGCGATTCGCTCACTTCGGCCAGCAGTGCCGCCAGCGTCTCGCGACGGATCAGCGGCACGTCGCCGTACAGTACCAGCACCTTGCCTTCGCCCAGGCCATCCAGCGCCTGGGCCACGGCATGGCCGGTGCCCTTCTGTTCGGCCTGCAGGGCAAAGCGTACCGGGTAGTCGCCGAGTGCCTCGCGCACCCGCTCGGCACCGTGGCCGACCACGACGTGCAGGCGCTCCGCCTCGAGTTCGAGGGCGGTATCGAGTACGTGACGCACCATCGGCTTGCCGGCCAGGCGATGCAGCACCTTGGGCAGGGTAGAACGCATCCGCGTACCCTGCCCGGCGGCAAGGATCACCACATCCAGGGTCATCGAAGACTCCTTGTCCATTCGATTGGCTCTTCAGTTCATCAGGGACCAAACGGCACCCATGGCTCAACATGGGCCGTGCACCGCTCTTTTTCGGCGGTTCAGCGCACCTCGAGGTTCATTTCTTCGCTCAGTTCCCCACCGAAGCGTTCCGCGAAGGCCGGGCTCGCCACGCTGCGCCAGCCTTCGCCTTCACGTACCAGCAGCAGCACCTTGAGGTCCTGCTCACGGGCCAGGGCCATGCTCTCCTCTTCACCCAGCACCAGCATTGCCGTGGCCCAGGCGTCGGCCCAGGCATTCGAGGGATGCGCCACCGTCACCGAGGCCACCCGATGCTCGATGGGCCGACCGGTTCGCGGGTCGATGGTGTGCGAGAAGCGCCGCCCCTCCTCTTCGAAATAGTTGCGGTAATCGCCGGACGTGGCGATCGAGATGTCGTGCACCGGCACGATCTGCGTCGCTTCCTGACGGTCGTCCAGCGGCGCCTCGATGCCGATGCGCCAAGGCTCACCGTCGGCATCCCGGTAGCCACGCGCGATCAGATCGCCGCCCAGGTTGACCAGATAGTGCTCGATGCCTTCGCCATCGAGGTAGGCGGCCACCCGATCGGTACCGTGACCCTTGGCCACGCCGCCGAGATCGACGAACACGTCGCGCAGCCGGCGTGCCTGCATGGCGTTCTCGTCGACCTCGATGCTGTCGGGCCCCACCTCGGCAAGGCGGGCCTTCAGGGTCTCGTCATCCGGTACTTCGCGCGGTCGCGCCTCGGAACCGAAGCTCCACAGGTTGACCAGCCCGCCGATGGTCACGTCGAAGGCGCCGTTGCTGCTTTCGGCCACCGACTGGCTGATCGCCAGCACCTCGATCAGCTCGTTGGAGAGCGGCTGCCATTCGCCCACCGGTGACTGATTGAAGGCTATCAGCTCCGCATCTTCACGATAGATCGACATCGATGCATCCACCTGCTCGAGCACCTCGCGCAGCCCCTCTTCCAGTTCGCGCGCCTGCCCCTGGGTCAGGCCGTCGGCGATGGTCACCTGATAGAAGGAGCCGAAGATGGCGCCTTCGAGGCGCACCGGCGAATCCAGCGGACGATCGTTTTCCGAGCATCCGCTGAGCAGCAGCGCCAGGCTCAGGGCCAAAGCCACCATGGGGCGCAGGAAAGAGGTCATGATATCAAGACTCCTCGATAGAGTGGGTGGGCTACCAGAAGATCCACAGCAGCCACAGCCCAAGCACGATGCGGTAGACAACGAAAGGCTGCATTCCGATCCGCTTGATGAAAGCGATGAAGTAGTGAATGCAGATATAGGCGCTCAGCCCCGACAGCACCACACCCACCGCCATCGCCTGCCAGTCGATCTCGCGCGGCACCTGCAGCGCTCCATGGATTTCCAGGCCCGAGGCCAGAGCCGTGACCGGGATCGACAGCAGGAACGAAAAGCGCGCCGCGCCCTCGCGGCTCATGCCCAGCAGCAGCGCCGCCGTCATGGTGATGCCGGAGCGCGAGGTACCGGGGATCAGCGCCAGCGCCTGGGCGGCACCGATCAACAACGCGTCGCGCAGGGTAAGCTGGTACTCACTTCTCCCCGCTCGCTTGTTCCAGTCAGCATATCCCAGCAGCAGGCCGAAGCCGATCAGGGTGAAAGCGATCAGAAGCGGCGAGCGCATGCTGACGCTGATGGCGTCATGCAGGACGAAGCCGGCAACGCATACGGGTATGGTGGCCAGCAGCACCCACCACGCCAGCCGGGCGTCCGGATCTTCGACGCCCTGGCGCAGGCTGCGCCGTTGCAGCGACATGGCCCAGCTGGCGCCCATGCGGCGCAGGTCGTGACGGAAATAGAGCACCACCGCCAGCAGGCTGCCCAGATGCACCGCCACGTCGAAGGTCAGCCCCTGGTCGTCCCAGTCGGTGAGTACCGGCACCAGGATCAGATGGGCGGAACTCGAGATCGGCAGGAACTCGGTCAAGCCCTGAACCACTGACAGTACGACGACCTGGAGCCAATCCATTCCTGGTATTCTCCCGATGGCAAGGCTTATGCAGTGCAGCAAACGCACGACCGGACGCGAAGAGGATACACGCCCCCTTGCCGATTGTCCGCCGTCGCTCGTTACAATTCCGCGGCTCGCGGCAATATTGCGGATCGGCGATGACCGGCCTAGAATGCCCGCGCCACCGAATGGCGGCGACACCCAATTTTCCCGAGGACGTTATGGAACCTCCGAGTCGACAGACAACGACGGACATTCCAGCTATCAGCGCTGCACCGCCGCGCGCGCCACGGCCCTTGCCTGACCTGATTCTCTAAGGTCCCGCCAAGGCTTCTGCGCGCACGTGCCGATGCGCGCCAGGAGCCCGACCATGAGCTATGCCATTCTCGCTGCCTCACTGCGCAGCGCCATGCAGCGTCGCGATCAGGAAGCCATCGAGCGCCTGATCGCCGACATGCAGCCGGCCGACCTGGCCGAATTCGTTCAGCATGAGCACACCGATACCGTGCTTTCGCTCTTGCAGCACCTGCCGCTCGATCAGCGCGCGGTGGCGTTCGGCTACCTCAGCGAAGCGCTTCAGGAGGAGATCGCCCTTCGCCTGAGCGACACCAAGCTGGCCGAGCTGCTGCTGCACATGAGCGCCGACGAGCGCACCGACCTGTTCAAGCAGCTCGATGAGGATCGTCAGCAGGCGCTGCTGCACGCCATGCCGCGTGCCGAGCAGGAAGATCTGCGCAAGCTTTCCAGCTACGAAGAAGGTACCGCCGGGGCGATCATGACCTCGGACTACGTGGCGATCCCGGCCTACTACGACGTCACCCGCGCTCTGGCTACGCTGCGTGCCACCGGCACGCATGCCGAAACCGTCTATCAGCTCTACTGCATCGATACCGACGGACGCCTGCTCGGCACCGTGTCGCTGCGCGAGCTGATCCTGGCCGAGCCCGACAGTCAGGTCGCCGAGCTGATGACCGAGGAGGTGGTCTTCGTCACCGCCGATACCGCTCAGGAGGAGGTGGCCCGCCTGGTGGCTCGCTATGATCTTCTGGCGCTGCCGGTCATCAACGGCGGCGAGCGCCTGGTCGGCATCGTCACCTACGACGACGCCATGGACGTGGCCGAGGAGGAGGCCACTGAGGACATGCACAAGGGCATGTCCATCGGCAAGCTCGAGGGCGGACTGCGCAGCGCCAGCCTGTTCGATCTCTACCGCAAGCGGGTGGTGTGGCTGGTGCTGCTGGTGTTCGCCAACATCTTCTCCGGCGCCGGTATCGCCTACTTCGAGGAGACCATCGAGGCCTACATCGCGCTGGTGTTCTTCCTGCCCCTGCTGGTGGACAGCGGCGGCAATGCCGGCTCCCAGGCCGCCACCCTGATGGTGCGCGGCATGGCCACCGGCGACGTGCGCACCCGCGACTGGACCCGGCTGCTGGGTCGCGAGGTGCTGGTGGCCGTGGGCCTGGGCCTGACCATGGCGCTTGCAGTGTCGGTAGTGGGCATCTTCCGCGCCGGCACCGAGATCGCCATGGTGGTGGCCATGAGCATGGTGCTGATCGTGATCGTGGGCAGCCTGATCGGCATGATCCTGCCGTTCGTTCTCAATCGGCTGGGCTGGGATCCGGCCACCGCCTCGGCGCCGCTGGTGACCTCCATCGCCGATGCTTCGGGGGTGTTGATCTATTTCGCCATTGCCACTGCCGTGCTGGGCCTACCGGTCTAGGGAAACACTGCACAAATGCCTGCGCGAGCGAATCGCTGCGTTGCGCGGTGCGCGGAATCCTCACCTATACCCCATAGGCTCCGGTTGACTCGCAGCCTTCGGCTTCTCGCCCCTTCGGGGCCAGCCTACGGCTGTTTGTCGCTTCGCTCGGTACTGTGCTCCGTGCGCCCTGCGACCCACAGGGATGTGGGAAGTGCGTTGGTTCGTCGGGAACGAACCTAGCCGCTTCATCTCGCTCGCCGATTTGTTCAGCACTACCCTAAGCGCTTCAACTGGCTCGGTGTAAATGAGAACATATAGCAGTTGGATGCAGGGGAGCTCGGACGACCATGATCTCGACTGACGATCAGGCCATGCACAGCCGCGATGCCAAGCGCGCCACCTACATCGCCGCCTGGCTGGACGGCCTGCTCGGCTGTGCCAAGGTGGTGGTGGGTGTCCTGGTCGGTTCGGCGGCCCTGGTGGCCGACGGCATCCACTCGTTCTCCGACCTGGTCACCGACGGCTTCGTGCTGGCGGCCACCCACTATGGCCGCCAGGGCCCCGATCAGGACCACCACTACGGCCACGGCCGCATCGAGACCCTGGCCACCCTGCTGCTGGGCAGCGTGCTGATCTTCGTCGCCGGCGCCATCGCCTGGTCGAGCCTGCAGCGCCTGCTCGCCGGTACCGAGATCGCCGCGCCGGGGATCGGGGCCATGCTGTTGGCGCTGGCGGCCCTGCTGGCCAAGGAGTGGCTGTTCCATTACACCATGCGCATTGCCAGGCGGGTGAGGTCGAAGCTGCTCGAGGCCAACGCCTGGCACTCTCGCTCCGACGTGCTCTCCACCGCGGTGGTGCTGGTAGCGCTCATCGGCGCTCAGTTCGGCTTCGGCTGGCTCGACGCCGTGGCGGCGGTGATCGTCGGCCTGCTGGTAGGCAAGGTAGGCTGGGATCTGCTGTGGGAGTCGGCACGCGAGCTGGTCGACACCGCTCTGCCGGCCGATGCACAGCAGCAGATGCATCAGGTCGCCCTTGGCGTTCCCGGCGTGGAAGGCGTGCACGACCTGCGTACCCGCCAGTCGGCCGGGCATGCCATCGTCGACCTGCATGTGGTGGTGGGCCCGCGCATCAGCGTGTCGGAGGCCCACGAGATCGGTAACGAAGTGAGCCGCCGGCTGCGCCGCGCCTATCCCGCGCTCAGCGACGTGACCTTCCACATCGACCCCGAGGATGACGCCGGCGAGGGCGATCCCAGTCGCTTCCCCGGCCTGCCACTGCGGCCCGAGGTGGACCGGGTACTGCGGCAGCGCTGGTCGTCGCACCCCTGCTGGCCTCATATCGAGCACTATCGCCTGCATTATCTGCAGGGTCGGATCAGCGTGGACGTGTTCATGGATGGCCAGCTGTCCTACTCGGAACTCACGGCGCTGCCCCATCAGCTGAGAGACCTCATTCGCGACGTGCCGTGGCTGGCAGACGTCGAGATCAAGCAGAACGTGCGCTGAAACCCAGCGTCTGCCGTGCTAACATCGCCTGTCCAGTCGACGCCTAGCGCCGGCGCTCCCCCTCATCGCTCTCAAGGAGTTCGCCATGGCCGCCGACATGATCGTGCCCGCCGTTTCGCTCATCGCCATCCCCTTCTCGCTACTGCTGACGGTCATTCTGTTCGTCGCCATCCGCTCGTTCTTCGAGCACCGGGAATGAGGCCGTCGAGTGGACCAGGCGAGCCTAGGCAATAAAGGAAGAAGACGGCTGCATCAGCCGTCTTACATGTGCACTACCGCCTTACCGACCTCAGAAGGCGTAGGTCAGGGCCAGGGTGTAGGCACGGGTATTCTCCCCACCCAGCTCCCTTTCGAACAGGGCGTCGATCAGCACTTTTTCGTCCAGCAGCGCTAGCCTGGGGCCCACCTCGATGCTGCTCTCGCTGCTGCTGCGGTCATTGCCGAACACGTTGGCAATCGCCACCAGCGGCCCGACGATTCCGACTTCGCTGCCGAGCCCCCAGGTCAGGGCGTTGCGTGTCTCCGCACTGCGCTCCCTCTCCCAGCCCAGATTGAAGTGCACCAGAGCGCGCTCATCGGCAAATCCCAGCGTGAGCGGCACCAGCGCATACTGGGTTTCCCAGCGGCTCGTTTCGGTCAGGTACTCGCTGCCGACGACCAGACCCAGGCCATAGCCATGCGCCTCGAGGCTGGTGAACAGCATCTTGGCTTCGAGGCCGTACACCTGCTCGCTCTCGCCCTCCTCATGCTCGTTGCCGAACACCGCGGTGAACTGGTAGTTCCCGCCGGGACGACAGGTAGGTGAAACATAGTTCTGATAGCCGCCACCATCGATACGGGTATGCCACAGATCGATGGAACAGCTGTTGGCATCGATCAGGGCGGCATCGTCCACCCCGGCCAGCGCAAGGGTGGGCAGCAAGCCCAGGCCACACAGCAGACCGCCGACAAGAGGTCGAAGTTGCAACATGAGGTGAATCTCCCATTGCCGAAGCCATTCGCTTCGGTCGGCTCCCGGCATCACCGGCAAGCTCGCTAGCCCAATTGAATGTCCAAACTCCGGTTCTCTGACCCACCTGATATGCCACAGCCAGCCGGTAAATCAGAATCTACACGGCAGGCGCTTGAAAGTCCTGGAGGAAGTGAGATGCTCCAGCGTACGGCTATTATATGGACAGCAACAACAGCGCCAGCAGCCAACTCGCCAATAGCATCGGCAACGACCAGCAATGGAAGTCCCGCCACAGTCCCTTCTCCCGAGCCAGCCGCAAGGCAATGATATTGGCCATGGAACCGATGGCGAGGCCGAAACCGCCCACGCTGACGCCCCAGGCCAGGGTTCGCCAGTCATCGGTGAAACCCTCCAGCAGAATGGCAGCCGGCACGTTGGAGATGCCCTGGGACAACAACGCGCCCGCCGTCATCATGCCACCGGGCCAGATTGCCAGGAACCCGACCAGGCTCACCACCGGGTCGAGCATGGCGGCAAGGCCGAGCACCATGAACATCAGCACGAAGACCAGCAGCAACAGCCAGTCGACATAGCGCACCACACGGGGCTGGAACAGCAGGTAGAGCGTGATGATCACCACGGCGGCGGGTAGCGCCAGCCCGGCATCGATCGCCAGCAGCAGCGGCAGGTACAGCGCCAGCGACACTCCGGCCAACCTGGGTTTGAGCGCCGGTGGGGATCCCGCCGGCTCGATATGGATGGCCTTGGCGGGGAAGGCCAGCGGAATCGCAGCGACCAACAGCGCCATCATCGTCAGGGCCAGGGGGGTCATGGCAAGGAAAAACGTCGTGAAATCGACCCCTGCCTGCTGCCAGATGAACAGGTTCTGCGGGTTGCCGATGGGGCTGATCGTCGAGCCGGCATTGACCGCCAAGGCTTCGAAGACGATCAGCCGGCCTATCGGCAACGACGCCACCAGGCGCAGGCCCAGGGTCAGCGGCACCACGATGAACAGTGCCACGTCGTTGGTCACCACGGCAGCAAGCGCCGCTGAGAGCACTATCAGAACCAGCGCCAGATAACGCTCGGTGTCGACCCGTGCCAGCAAGCGGCGACCGACTCGCGTCAGCGCTCCGCTCTCCTCGAGCCCCCGGGAGAGCACCATCAGCCCCGCCAGGGCAGCCAGCGTGTCCCAGTGCACCAGATGGTGCAGATTACCCGCCTGCTCGGGCAACGCCAGCAACAGCAGCGGCAAGGCGGCCAGCAGCCCCAGGAGCAGTAACTCCTGGCGCAGCCTCGATAACAGTAGGCGCAGCTCGGTCGTCTCCCCTTGTCGGGCCGGGATAGAGTCCGGTACCGCTTTCTACAGCCCCGTCAAAATCGCCGTGGCGATGGTGAAATAGATCACTACACCGCAGGCATCGATCAAGGTCGTCACCAGAGGCGCCGAGGCGGTAGCCGGGTCCCAGCCCACGCGATTGAGCACGAACGGCAGGCACATGCCCAACAGGCTGCCGAACAGCACGATGGTGACCATGCTCATGGCCACCACGATGGCTACCGCCTCGCCACCGCGCAACACGCCGATGGGAGCCACTGCCAGTGCCATGGTCAGACCCAGCGAGCCCGCCACCAGCAGCTCTCGCCCCAACAGCTTGCTCCAATCCTTGACCCCGACGTCCCCCGTCGCCATGCCGCGCACCATCAGCGTGGCAGCCTGGGCGCCGGCGTTGCCGCCGCTACCGATAAGCAGCGGCAGGAAGAACACCAGCGCCACCTGGGCGGCAATGGTGTCCTCGAAGTAGGCGATACCGGCACCGGAGAAGAGATTGGCGAATACCAGCAGTACCAGCCAGGTCACGCGCTTGCGATAGAGACTCCAGATCGGCACACGGCTGACGCCGTCTTCCAATTGGCCGATGGACATCCCCTTGTGGAAGTCTTCGGTGGCCTCCTCTTCGGCCACGTCCATGGCGTCATCGTGAGTAACGATGCCCACCAGGCGCTCATCGTGGTCGATCACCGGCACCGCCAGCATGTCGTAGCGGGCCACCAGGCGCGCGACCTCCTCCTGTGCCTCATCCACCGACACGCTGATCACATCCTTGATCATCAGGTCGTCGACCTGAGCGCCCGGGCGCGCCACCATCAGCTGGCGCAGCGACAGCGTGCCCGCCAGCTTGCCATCCTGGTCGATGATATAGAGCTGATAGACGGTTTCGGCGTCCGGCGCGGTCTGGCGCACCCGCATCATCGCTTTGGATACGGTCATGCCGCTGGGAATCGCCACGTAGTCCGAGGTCATGATCGAACCCGCGGTGCCCTCTTCATAGCTCGCCAGCCGCTTTAGATCCTCGCGCTCCTGGCGGGCCATGCGCCGCAGCAGCACTTCCTGGCGATCCTCGCCGAGCAGGTTGAACAGGTCGGCACGCTCGTCCGAGCCCATCTCCTCCAGCACCGAAAGGAGGACTTCATCGGACATGGCTTCGGCAACCTCGACCTGGACCTCGCCAGTGAGATAGCCCAGGACGTTGGCGCGACGTTCCAGCGGCAGGCAATCGAGCACCTTCAATACCGTCGGCAGGTCGCCATCGTCCTCGGCCATCTCTTCGAGTATTTCGGAAAGATCTGCCGCCCGCAGCTCCGGTAGCCACTGGTCGAGCAGCTCGCGATCCTCCTGCTCGATGGCGGCAACGAGGGTTTGCTTGTGTTCCTGCAGCTGTTCGCTCAACTCCATGGCATTCTCCTGAGTCCTTCACGCAGCTGCCAGGCAGTCGTTGCGTGATGGCATGAGTGTGGACCGGGCCTCCGGTACCAGAGACTTCATCATAACAGAGACGAAAACGCCCCTCGAACACTGTTCGAGGGGCGTTTCGTGACAGACAGGCCTGGAATCAGCCCTTGCCGGCCTTCTTGCGCAGCTGCTGAATGGTACGCAGCTGGGCCACGGCTTCCGCGAGTTCGGCGGCGGCGCGGGAGTAATCCAGCTCCGACGACTTGTCGTTGAATGCCTTGAGCGCATGCTGACGGGCTTCCTCGGCGGCGGCCTCGTCGAGGTCGCCGGCACGGGAGGCCGCGTCGGCCAGCACGGTCACCACGTCGGGCTGCACTTCGAGGAAGCCGCCGGAGACGTAGAAGTTCTCTTCCGTACCGCCTTCCCGGATGACGCGGACCGGACCAGGCTGAAGCTCGGTCAGCAGCGGGGCGTGCCCGGGCAGGATGCCCAGGTCGCCCATGATGCCGGAAGCGACGAGCTGCTCGATCTCACCCGAGAAGATCGCCTCTTCGGCGCTGACGATGTTGCACTTGAAGCTATTCGCCATAGCGAAGTCCCCCTGGTGGACGGCCTTACTTCATCTGGTTGGCTTTCTCGACGGCCTCGTCGATGCTGCCCACCATGTAGAAGGCCTGCTCCGGCAGGTTGTCGTATTCACCGTCGAGGATGCCCTGGAAACCGCGAATGGTATCCTTCAGCGATACGTACTTGCCGGGTGCACCGGTGAAGACCTCGGCGACGAAGAACGGCTGCGACAGGAAGCGCTGGATCTTACGCGCACGGGCCACGGTCTGCTTGTCCTCGTCGGACAGTTCGTCCATGCCCAGGATCGCGATGATGTCCTTGAGCTCCTTGTAGCGCTGCAGCACGTTCTGCACGCCGCGGGCGGTGTTGTAGTGCTCCTCGCCGACGACCAGCGGGTCGAGCTGGCGCGAAGTGGAGTCCAGCGGATCGATGGCCGGGTAGATACCCAGTTCGGCGATCGAACGCGCCAGTACCACGGTGGCGTCCAGGTGGGCGAAGGTGGTGGCCGGCGACGGGTCGGTCAGGTCGTCCGCGGGCACGTAGACGGCCTGCACGGAAGTGATCGAGCCCACCTTGGTGGAGGTGATGCGCTCCTGCAGAACGCCCATCTCCTCGGCCAGGGTCGGCTGGTAACCTACCGCCGAGGGCATACGACCCAGCAGTGCGGATACCTCGGTACCGGCCAGGGTGTAACGATAGATGTTGTCGACGAACAGCAGCACGTCGCGGCCTTCATCGCGGAACTTCTCGGCGATGGTCAGGCCGGTCAGGGCCACGCGCAGACGGTTGCCCGGCGGCTCGTTCATCTGACCGTATACCAGCGATACCTTGTCGATAACGTTCGACTCGGTCATCTCGTGGTAGAAGTCGTTACCTTCACGGGTCCGCTCACCCACGCCGGCGAACACGGAGTAACCGCTGTGCTCGATGGCGATGTTGCGGATCAGCTCCATCATGTTGACGGTCTTGCCCACGCCGGCGCCGCCGAACAGGCCGACCTTGCCGCCCTTGGCGAACGGGCAGACCAGGTCGATGACCTTGATGCCGGTCTCGAGCAGCTCGTTGGAAGCCGCCTGCTCGGCATAGGTGGGTGCCGGACGGTGAATGGGCATGCGCTCCTGCTCACCGATGTCGCCGGCCTCGTCGATCGGCCGACCCAGCACGTCCATGATGCGACCCAGGGTCTCCTTGCCTACCGGCACGGAGATCGGCGCTCCGGTGTTGGTGGTCTCCATGCCGCGCTTCAGGCCCTCGGTGGAGCCCATGGCGATGGTACGCACCACGCCGTCGCCCAGCTGCTGCTGGACCTCGAGCACGGTCTCGGAGTTGGCGACGTTGAGCGCGTCGTAGACCTTGGGAACCGAGTCCCGCGGGAACTCGACGTCAATCACCGCGCCGATGATTTGTACGATACGTCCGCTCATCTTGCGATCCTCTCAAATACCTGCAAATGAAACCTGTAGCGGGAGAGCCATGGGCTCTCCCCCGGCGCTATACGGCGGCGGCACCGCCGACGATCTCGGAAATCTCCTGGGTGATGGCGGCCTGGCGGGCCTTGTTGTACACCATCTCCAGATCGTCGATCAGTCCGCCGGCGTTGTCGGTGGCGTTCTTCATGGCGATCATCCGGGCCGCCTGTTCGCAGGCCCCGTTCTCGACCACCGCCTGATAGACCTGCGATTCGATGAAGCGAACCAGCAGGCTATCCAACAGCGCCTTGGCATCCGGCTCATACAGGTAGTCCCAGCTACCGGGACGCTTGTTGTCCTCGTCATCCGCATCGGCCCCCATGTCGGGGGAGAGCGGCAACAGCTGACGAACCACCGGCCTTTGCGTCATGGTGTTGACGAACTCGTTGTACACCACGAACAGGCGGTCGACCCGCCCCTCGTCGTAGGCGTCCAACATCACCTTGACGCTGCCGATCAGGTCCTCGACCTCGGGCGCTTCGCCCAGGCCGCTCTTGGCTGCCACCAGGTTGCCGCCGTAGTTGCGGAAGAAGCCGCCGGCCTTGCTGCCCAGGGCGCAGAAGTCGAGCTCTGCACCCTCGTTGCGCCACGCCATGGCGTCCTTGATGACGGCCTTGAACAGGTTGACGTTCAAGCCGCCACACAGGCCGCGGTCGGTGGAGACCACGATGTAGCCGACCCGCTTCACCTCGTCGCGCTCGATCATGTAATCGTGGCGATACTCGGGGTTGGCGTCGGCGATATGGCCCACCACGTTGCGGATCTGCCGGGCATAAGGCTGGCTGGCCTTCATCAGATCTTGCGCTTTACGCATCTTCGACGCAGCGACCATTTCCATGGCGCTGGTGATCTTCTGCGTATTCTTGATGCTCCCGATCTGGGTGCGTATCTCTTTTGCAGCTGCCATAGCGATCTACTCCGTTCGTGGCCCTCAGAAAGCTCCAGGGCCCGCCCTTGCCGGGCGGGCCGGCGGAATTACCAGCTCTGAGTGGCCTTGAACTGCTCGAGACCCTGCTTAAGCCCTTGCTGGATCTCGTCGTTGTAGTCGCCGGTCTGGTTGATCTTGTCGAGCAGCTCGGCATGCTCGGACCTCATGTACTCGTGCAGAGCACGCTCGAAGTCCAGCACCTTGCTCACGTCGACGTCATCCAGGAAGCCTTCGTTGGCGGCATACAGCGACACGCCCATCTCGGCCACGGACAGCGGCGAATACTGCTTCTGCTTCATCAGCTCGGTGACGCGCTGACCGTGCTCCAGCTGCTTGCGGGTGGCTTCGTCCAGGTCGGAAGCGAACTGGGAGAAGGCCGCCAGCTCGCGGTACTGGGCGAGTGCCAGACGCACGCCGCCGCCGAGCTTCTTGATGATCTTGGTCTGGGCCGCACCGCCCACGCGGGATACCGACAGACCGGCGTTGATGGCCGGGCGGATACCTGCGTTGAACTGGTCGGTTTCCAGGAAGATCTGGCCGTCGGTGATCGAGATCACGTTGGTCGGAACGAACGCGGAAACGTCGCCGCCCTGGGTCTCGATGATCGGCAGCGCGGTCAGCGAGCCGGTCTTGCCCTTGACCTCACCGTTGGTGAACTTCTCCACGTAGTCGGCGTTGACGCGAGCGGCACGCTCGAGCAGACGCGAGTGGAGATAGAAGACGTCACCCGGATAGGCTTCACGGCCCGGCGGACGACGCAGCAGCAGGGACACCTGACGGTAGGCCCAGGCCTGCTTGGTCAGATCGTCATAGACGATCAGTGCGTCCTGACCGCGGTCGCGGAAGTACTCGCCCATGGTGCAGCCGGCGTAGGGCGCCAGGAACTGCATCGGGGCCGGGTCGGCGGCGCCGGAAGCGACGACGATGGTGTGATCCATCGCACCGTGCTCCTCGAGCTTGCGCACCACGTTGGCGATGGTCGACTGCTTCTGACCGATGGCCACGTAGATACAGGTGACGCCCTTGCCCTTCTGGTTGATGATGGCGTCGACGGCGATGGCCGACTTACCGATCTGACGGTCGCCGATGATCAGCTCACGCTGGCCGCGGCCGATCGGCACCATGGCGTCGATCGCCTTGAGACCGGTCTGGATCGGCTGGTCGACCGACTGACGGGTGATGACGCCCGGGGCGACCTTTTCCACCGCATCGGTCAGCTTGGCGCCCACGTCGCCCTTGCCATCGATGGGGTTGCCCAGCGGGTCGACCACGCGACCGACCAGCTCGGGGCCCACCGGCACCTCGAGGATACGACCGGTACAGCTGGCGGTCATGCCCTCTTCCAGCTTCAGATAGTCGCCCAGCACCACGGCGCCCACGGAGTCGCGCTCGAGGTTGAGCACCATGCCGTAGATACCGCCGGGGAATTCGATCATCTCACCGAACATCGCGTCCTCGAGACCGTGAATCTTCACGATGCCGTCGGAGACGCTGACGATGGTGCCCTGATTGCGGGCCTCGGATGCGACATCCAGCTTTTCGATACGCTGCTTGATGATGTCGCTGATCTCGGAAGGATTCAGTTGCTGCATGCCATGTCCCTCAGACTCAGGCGGTAAGGGCTTCGGAGAGGCGGTTCAGTCGACCGCGCACCGACCCGTCGATGACGGTGTCGCCGGCGCGCAGGATGACGCCCCCGATAAGCTTCGGATCCACCTGAGTGGTAATGGAGATTTCGCGATTCAGCCGCTTCTTGAGCGCGCCTGCGAGCTTGTTCTGCTGCTTGTCGTCGAGCGCGAAGGCCGTGACCACGGTGACGTCGACACGCTTGTCATGCTCGGCGCGCAGACGTTCGAACTGCTCGGCGATGGCACCAAGGGCGGTAAGACGCCCTTTCTCGGCAAGCGTCTCCAGGAAACGACGGCCGGCGTCGTCGACCTTGGCCTCGGCCAGTTCGATGACCAGCGCGACCTTGCGCTCGTCGGTCAGCTTGGGGCTCGCGAACAGTTTCTGCGCATCACGTTCCGCTACGACCTGGCCCAGCTTGACCAGCATGTCGGACCAGGCTTCCAGCGCCTTGTGGTCACGCGCATACTCGAAAGCCGCCTTGGCGTAGGGTCGTGCGACGGTTGACGTTTCCGCCATGGGTCACCTCCTTCACAGTTCGGCGGCAAGCTTGTCGAGCAGCTTGCGGTGTGCCTTCTCGTCGACGGAGGCTTCCAGAACACGCTCGGCCCCGACGATGGCAAGTGTCGCCACCTGGGCGCGAAGCTCTTCCTTGGCGCGATTGATTTCCTGATCGATCTCGGCACGGGCGCCGGCCACCAGGCGTTCGCCTTCGGCACGAGCCTGCTCACGCGCTTCCTCGATCATCTGAGTGGAGCGCTTGTGGGCCTGTTCGAGGATCTGGGAGGCCTGCTCCTTGCTCTCGCGCAGCGTCTGAGCAGCCTGCTCCTGAGCAAGCTCGAGGTCGCGGGAAGCCCGGCTGGCCGCGTCGAGGCCATCGGCGATCTTCTTCTGGCGCTCGTGAAGCGCGGAGCTGATCGGCGGCCACACGTACTTGATGCAGAACCAGACAAAGATCGCGAAGGCGATCGTCTGCCCGATGAGCGTCATGTTGATATTCACGGGTATGTACCTCTGACGGGTTCGTGGCAACCGGAGAGAAGCGAACCGAGCGCCTCAGCGCTCGGTGCTGTCTTTAACCGGCAACGACGAAGATCAGGTACATCGCGATACCGACGCCGATCATCGGCACGGCGTCGAGCAGACCGGCCATGATGAAGGTACGAGTCTGCAGCTGGTCGCCCAGCTCCGGCTGGCGAGCGGTGGACTCGAGCAGCTTACCGCCCAGCATGGCGAAGCCGATGCCGGTAGCCAGGGCGCTGACGCTGATGATGATGGCGGCGGCAAGGTAGACGATTTCCATGATGTTGCTCCTAGTAGGTCAGGTTGAGGTTAGTTTCAGTACTTCGTTGCAAGGGTTGCTTGGTTCAGTGGTGCTCGTGAGCGGCACTCAGGTACACGATCGACAGGGTCGTGAAGATGAAGGCCTGCAGCGATACCACCAGAATGTGGAAAATGGCCCACGGCACGTCGAGCACCCAGATGGCCCAGAACGGCAGCAGCGCGATCAGGATGAAGATCACCTCGCCGGCGAACATGTTGCCGAACAGACGCAGCGCGAGACTGATGGGCTTGACGATCAGGCCGACGATTTCGAGGATCAGGTTGAACGGGATCAGCAGCCAGTGATTGAACGGCGTGAGCGAGAGCTCCTTGGCGAAGCCGCCGACACCCTTGACCTTGCAGCTGTAGTAGACGATCAGACAGAACACGCCCAGCGCCATGCCCAGGGTGGCGTTGACGTCGGTGGTGGGCACGATCTTCATGTACTCGACGCCGAGGCGACCGAACAGCTCCGGGAAGTAGTCGACCGGCAGGATCTTCAGCGTGTTCATCAGCAGGATCCACATGAACAGCGTCAGCGCGATGGGCGCGATGTGCGGATTCTTGCCGTGGAAGGTGGAGCGGGTCAGGTTCTCGATGAACTCGATGACCATCTCGACGGCGTTCTGCAGCCCGCCGGGCACGCCGGTGGTCGCCATCTGGCCGGCCTTGCGGAACAGCCACAGGAACAGCACACCCATGGCGATGGACCAGCCCATGGTGTCCACGTGAATGGCCATGAACCCCATCTCCTGGGCTTCGGTCGAGCTGCTGGCGAATTTCCAGCCGAGCTCGGGATGCCTGCCGAAGGTCAGATTCTGAAGGTGGTGCTGTATGTAATAGATGGCGGTTATTTCATTACCTGCTGCCATACGCTGCTACCTCAGGTTCGTTGGGTCGGTCGGTCACGCAGTAGCCAGGGTGTCAGCCAGTGCATGAGCTGCGCCGCCACATATGCGACAAAGAAAAAAGCCGGGTTTGAGGGGGGCACTGTGACGAACACGATCACGAACAGTGCCACCGTCAAACCGAACTTTCCCATCGCTGCCTGATAGAGATTCATCACGCTGACCCGCGGCCGCCGGCCGTCCCGGACGCGTAGCCCACGCCAGACGAAGTAGAGCGAAGGCAGCAGGCTGACCAGGCCGCCCATCAGGGCCGACAGCACCCCTTCATGACCATGTCGCAGGCCAGCCAGCAGGGCTACCAGCAAGGTGGCGAAGCCCTGAGCCAGAAAGAGGCGGGTGAAATCCGGGCGCCGGCGCCTCATGGCAGCGTGTCCATGCATCCTGTCGACATTTCCTGCCCTGCCTAGACAGGGTTTGGGTGCCGGCTTGGCCGAGCGTGACACTCAGGCAAACAACGGCGGATTATAGGGAAGCGCCCCTGGCCCTTCAACCGGCGAGGACGCTTTTAGGGTCTAATGACGTGGCTATGCGACCAAAGGTGGAAGTCATTGTCGACATCCCACGGGTCGCATCGCTCAACGAATGTGCTCGAGGATGCCGTCGAGTTCCTCGAGGCTGGAATAGCGGATGGTGACCCGCCCCTTGCCGCCGCGACCGTGCTGAATCCTGACCGGGGCGCCCAATACTTCGCCGAGCCGGGTCTCCAGGCGCGCCACGTCGGGACTGACCGGCGCGGCCGCGGTCTTCTTCGGTTCGCCCTGGGCCAAACGCTTCACCAGTGCCTCGGTGTCGCGCACGGTGAGATCCTTGTTGACCACCTCATGGGCGGCACGACGCTGCTTGGCGGCAGGCAGAACGAGCAGGGCACGGGCGTGGCCCATGTCCAGGTCGCCGCGCTCGAGCAGGGTCTGTACCTCGGGATCGAGCGCCAGCAGGCGCAGCAGGTTGGCCACCTGGGCGCGGGACTTGCCCACCGCATCGGCCACCTGCTGCTGGGTCAGCTCGAACTCGTCGATCAGTCGCTTGAGCGCCAGCGCCTCTTCCACCGGGTTGAGGTTCTCGCGCTGGATGTTCTCGATCAGCGCCAGGGCCAGCGCGACTTCGTCGCTGACGTCCCGAATCACCGCCGGGATGGTGTCGAGCTCGGCCAACTGCGAGGCACGCCAGCGCCGCTCGCCGGCGATGATCTCGTAGCGGGACTCGCCGATCGGCCGCACCACGATGGGCTGCATCACGCCCTGGGCGCGAATCGAGTCGGCCAGTTCCTCCAGCGCCTCGGGCTGAATGTCGCGGCGCGGCTGATACTTGCCACGGGTGAGCTGGCTCAGCGGCAGGCGTTCGAGTCGCTCCTCGATCTCGGCTGCCGCCGCCACTGGCTCGCTCGCCCCCTCGGACAGGGCTTCCCCTTCGGGCAGCTCGAGAGTCTCGCGGCGGCGGGCGCCGGCACCGATCAGGGCATCCAGGCCGCGGCCCAGGGCGCGTTTTCGCGTCATCAGCATTCCCTCATCACGAGCGGGTCACGACAGTCGGTTTCACCCGGCGCACTACAGCGCCAGGCGACGAATCAGTTCCTTGGCCAGCACCCGGTGGGCCTGACTGCCGCGCGAGAAGCGCGCGTACTTGGTCACCGGCAGGCCGTGGCTCGGTGCCTCGGCCACCCGCACGTTGCGCGGGATCGTGGTCTTGAGCAGCGCCTCGCCGAAATAGTCGCGCAGCTGCTTGGAGACATCCCGGGTCAGGCTGTTGCGACCATCGAACATGGTACGCAGGATGCCATAGATCGCCAGGTCGGGGTTCACGCTGTCCTTGATCTGCTCCACCGTGTCGAGCAGCGCCGAGAGCCCTTCGAGAGCGTAGAACTCGCACTGCAGCGGAATCAGTACGCCGTTGGCCGCGGTCAACGCGTTGACGGTGAGCATGTTGAGCGAGGGCGGGCAGTCGATCAGCACCACGTCGTATTCGTCGGCGACACTGGCCAGCGCCTCGGTCAGGCTGCGCTCGCGGCCCTCGGCGCGGTCGAGCAGCTCGACCTCGGCGGCGGTGAGATCGCCGTTACCCGGCAGCAGCGAGTAGCCGGCGGTGGGGCAGTCGAGCATCACCTCGGGGGCGCTCTTCTCGCCCAGCAGCAGATCGAGCACGCTGCCCTCGAGCGTGTGCTTGTCGATGCCGCTGCCCATGGTGGCATGGCCCTGGGGGTCGAGATCCACCAGCAGCACGCGGCGATCCAGCGCGGCCAGGCTGGCAGCCAGGTTGACGGCGGTGGTGGTCTTGCCCACGCCGCCCTTCTGGTTGGTCAAGGCGATGATTTGACTCACGGGCGACTTCCTTGCGTCGACGGCTCGCTTCAACGGCGGCCTGGGTTGGAATCGGTTCGCTCGACGATCAACAGCTGACGCTCCCCCACGCTGAACGGTACCTCGAGCACGTGGCGCTCGCGTATCACCACGCCGGCATCCAGTGCCGCCAGCTCCTCGTCGACGGCCGGCCCCTTCATGGCCAGCCAGCGACCGTCGCGGGCCAGCAGCGGCTCGGTCAACCCGACGAAATCCGCCAGGCTGGCGAAGGCGCGCGAGATGATCTGCTCGAAACCGCCCGCTGGCGGCTCGAAGGCCTCGACCCGGGCCTGCACCGGCGTCACGTTAGCGAGCCCCAGCTCCATCACGGCCTGGCGCTGGAAGCGCACCTTCTTGCCGTTGCTGTCGAGCAGCGTGACCGCCAGATTCGGCTCGAGGATCGCCAACACCAGCCCCGGCAGCCCGGGTCCGGCGCCGACGTCGAGCAGCGGCGCTGCGCCGACATGAGGCAGCACGGCAGCGCTGTCGAGCAGGTGCCTTGACACCATCTCTTCCGGTGAGCGTATCGCGGTGAGGTTATAGGCGCGATTCCACTTGTGCAACAGCCCGACCAGACGCAGCAGCCGTTCGCGCTGCAGGTCATCGACGACGATGCCCAGTGCTGCCAGCCCCTGGTCGAGGCGCGCTGCCACCTCGGCGGTGATGGCTTCGGTCATCCGTTGGCCACTCGCGTATCGTCGAGTAGGCGACGTTTCTTGAGATGAATCAACAGGATGGAGACCGCCGCCGGGGTCACGCCGGAGATCCGTGAAGCCTGTGCCAGGGTTTCTGGACGTGCCTCGGCGAGCTTCTGACGAATCTCGTGGGAGAGCCCCTCGACCTGGGCATAGTCGAGATCGGACGGCAGCGGAGTGGCCTCGTGACGCTTGAGCTTGTCGATCTCGTCCTGCTGACGGTCGATGTAGCCCTGGTACTTGGCCTGGATCTGCACCTGCTCGGCCACCGCCTCGTCGTTCACCGGCTCGCCGGCAAGGTGGGCCACGTCGGCATAGCCGAGCTCGGGCCGCTTGAGCAGGTCGAGCAGGCTGTACTCGCGGGCCAGCGGCTTGCCGGTCCTGGCCTCGATGGCCTCGGCAGCGGCCGTGCCGGGCTGTACCCAGCTGGCCTTGAGGCGAGCACTCTCGCGCTCGATCGCTTCGCGCTTGACGCTGAACGCAGCCCAGCGCGCGTCGTCGACCAGCCCCAGCTCGCGACCGGCCTCGGTCAGGCGCAGGTCGGCGTTGTCCTCGCGCAGCAGCAGGCGGTACTCGGCGCGCGAGGTGAACATGCGGTAGGGCTCCTTGGTGCCCAGGGTGATCAGGTCGTCGACCAGCACGCCGAGGTAGGCCTCATCGCGGCGCGGCCACCAGGCCTCGAGCCCCTTGGCGCGGCGCGCGGCGTTGAGTCCGGCCAGCAGCCCCTGGGCGCCAGCCTCCTCGTAGCCGGTGGTGCCGTTGATCTGTCCGGCGAAAAACAGGTTGTGGATGAATTTGGTTTCCAGCGAGTGCCTGAGATCGCGCGGATCGAAGAAATCGTACTCGATGGCGTAGCCGGGCCGGGTGATATGGGCGTTCTCCAGTCCCTTGATCGAGCGCACCACCTGCAGCTGCACGTCGAACGGCAGCGAAGTCGAAATCCCGTTGGGGTAGAGCTCGTGGGTATCGAGGCCTTCGGGCTCGATGAACACCTGGTGGCTCGCCTTGTCGGCGAAGCGGTGCACCTTGTCCTCGATCGACGGGCAGTAGCGCGGCCCGACCCCCTCGATCACGCCGGAATACATCGGCGAGCGGTCGAGGTTGGCGAAGATGATCTCGTGGGTGCGCTCGTTGGTGTGCGCAATGTGGCAGCTCACCTGGCGCGGGTGCATCTCGCGGCTACCGAGGAAGGACATCACCGGCGTCGGCGTGTCGCCGGGCTGCTCCTCGAGCACCGAGAAATCGACGCTCTTGGCATCCAGCCGCGGCGGGGTGCCGGTCTTGAGGCGATCGACCCGAAACGGCAGCTCGCGCAGGCGGCTGGCCAGGGCGTTGGAGGGCGGGTCGCCGGCGCGGCCGCCGCGGCTCTGGTCGAGCCCGATGTGGATCACCCCACCGAGGAAGGTGCCGGTACACAGCACCACGGTTTCGGCACGGAAGCGGATGCCGGTCTCGGTGACCACGCCACGCACGGTGTCGCCATCGACGATCAGATCCCCGGCCGCCTGCTGGAAGATCGTCAGGTTAGGGGCGTTCTCCAGCATGCCGCGAATGGCCGCCTTGTAGCGTACACGGTCGGCCTGGGCGCGGGTGGCACGCACCGCCGGTCCCTTGCGTGCGTTGAGCACACGGAACTGAATACCGCCGAGATCGGTGGCCAGGCCCATGGCGCCGCCCAGCGCATCGATCTCCTTGACCAGATGGCTCTTGCCGATCCCGCCGATGGCGGGATTGCAGGACATCTGACCGAGGGTCTCGATGTTGTGGGTCAGCAGCAGGGTCTGACAGCCCATGCGGGCGGAGGCCAGGGCGGCTTCGGTTCCCGCATGGCCGCCGCCGATGACGATGACGTCAAAGCGGTCGGGATACTCCAAGGTTCACCTCGTTGCGCTTGCGCGCGGATATTGCCTAGGGATGAAAAACAGCCTGCCAGTATAAACCGACTGTGGGTAACCGTCAGGGTTTTCCACACCGCGTTTTGTCAGTCAGGTCGATCTACCATCCACTAAACAAAACAAAATGATTAAAAGAGAGAAGTTCTGCTGTGGTAGTGACTATTGGTGTGGACAAATTCTGTGGGTAACCGTGGATAGTGTATAAATTTCAAAATCTTGCATTGTTGACTTTCATGCTGAGAAGAGGGTGACGAGCTGAGGGCGAGCGGTGTCGAGGCTGTGCATAAGAGAGCGGCTTTTCCACAATGCCAACGCTACACCGCTTTTCCACCGCTGCCTACCGGGCTTGTCACCGTGGCTGTGAACAATCGTGCTGGCGAGTGCAAGAGCCACGCCTCATGCGGCTTGTCGGCCAATAGGGAGCATGTTGCAAGAAAATTTATCCACAGGCGAAAAAAAGCCCTGTCGACAACGACAGGGCTTGCGATCGAGCTCAAAAGTGGGGGCAGCCGGGATCAGACCATGAAGGAGGCACCGCAGCCGCAGGTGGTTGTCGCGTTGGGGTTCTGCACCAGGAAGCGAGCGCCCGCGAGTCCCTCTTCGTAGTCCACGGTGGACCCGACGAGGTATTGATAGGAGAGTTCGTCGACCACCAGGGCCACCTCACCGAATTCGATGACGGTATCGTCCTCGCCTACGGTGTCGGCAAAGTCGAAGCCGTACTGGAAACCCGAGCAGCCGCCGCCCGTCACGTAGACGCGCAGCTTGAGTTCGGGCTTGCCCTCCTCCGCAATCAGCGCCTGGAGCCGCTTCCTGGCGGCTGCGCTGAGCATCATGGGAGTGGGGACGAAAGATTCTGCGCCGCTCATGGGCATCCTCCCGTGAGCCGAATGAATGGATAACAGTCGATTATCTTCAATTCCTAGCAAAAGGGTCAACTATTCCGGAAAAGGACTCGCCGATGATGCCATCCCTGGCGTCGAACTGCCCCTGCGGTCTGACCCCGGAGCCCCAATACCTCCGGGTGACATCATCAGGGCATCAGGGCGGGGGCGGCGAGTCCGGCATGCTCGTCGAAGCCGAACATCAGGTTGAGGTTCTGCACGGCCTGCCCGGAAGCGCCCTTGACCAGATTGTCGATCACCGAGAGCACTACTACGGTGTCGCCGTTACCCGGCCGATGCACGGCCAGACGGCAGACGTTGGCGCCCTTGACGCTGCGCGTCTCGGGGTGGCTGCCGGCAGGCATCACGTCGACGAAGGGCTCGTCGGCGAAGCGCTGCTCGAACAGTGCCTGCAGATCGCCGGGCTCGCCGGTCAGGCGCCCGTACAGGGTGGCATGAATGCCGCGGATCATCGGCGTCAGGTGGGGCACGAAGGTCAGGCCCACCGGGCCGTTGGCAGCATCGCGGAGGCCCTGGCTGATTTCCGGCAGGTGGCGGTGGCCGGAAGCGCCGTAGGCCTTCATCGATTCGCTGGCCTCGGCCAGCAGCGAAGGCACCTTGGCGCCGCGCCCGGCGCCGGTGACTCCGGACTTGCAGTCGGCGATCAGGTGGTCGGCATCGATCAGGCCGGCTTCCAGCAGCGGCAGCAGGCCCAGTTGCACCGCGGTGGGGTAGCAGCCGGGCACGGCAATCAGGCGTGCCTGACGAATGCGCTCGCGATGCATCTCGGGCAGGCCGTACACGGCTTCTCCGAGCAGCTCCGGGGCGCCATGGGGCTGGCCGTACCACTCGGCCCACACCTCGGCGTCACGCAGGCGGAAATCGGCCGAGAGGTCGATCACCCGGGTACCCCGCTCGAGCAGCTCGCCGGCCAGGGCATGGGCGACGCCGTGGGGGGTGGCGAAGAAGACCGCGTCGCAGGCGCCCAGGCGCTGCGGGTCTGGCTCGCTGAAGGCCAGCTCGTCGTAGTGGCCGCGCAGGTTGGGGTACATGTCGCAGACGCGCACACCGGCTTCGGAACGCGAGGTGATCGCCTCGACCTCGACTTGCGGGTGCTGCGCCAGCAGCCTGAGCAGTTCGACTCCGGTGTAACCGGTGCCGCCGACGATTCCGACCTTGATCACGATGCGACTCCTTCGATGGTTGCCTGGCAGGGAGCGGCTGCCAACGGGACCGCCCCGTCCGGATATGATACACAAGAGAGGGGGCGACCACCCAGCCGGCGCGCCCCACTCACAAGAAATGCCTGGACAGGGAACTGCCGTGCCGCGTCTTTCGCTACCTAGCTTCAGTCTCGAGAGGTTTCGCCGCCAGCTGGCCAGCGTCGATGCCTTGCCGCAGCTGTGTGTGCTGGGCGTCGTCTCGGGGCTCGTTACCGGTGCGGTAATGGTCGCCTTCCGCTTGCTGCTCGAGCTGGGGGGCGTGCTGTTCATGCCCGGTGGCGATCACGAGGCCTTCGAGGGTCTGCCGCCGATGGTGCGCTCGAGCCTGCCTTTGATCGCCGTGGCCGTGATCGGCATTTTCCTGTGGCGTCAGCCTGCAGCGGCACGCAAGTTGGGCGTCGGTCACGTGATCGAGCGGCTCACCTACCACCAGGGGCGCTTTCCGCTGCGCAACTGGATCAACCAGTGGTGGGTGGGGGTGACTACGGTGCTGGGCGGCCTCTCCGCCGGGCGCGAGGGGCCGGCGATACATCTCGGCGCGGCCGCGGCCAGCGGCCTGGGCCAGCAGCTGCGCCTGCCGCACAACAGCCTGCGCGTGCTGGTGGCCTGCGGCACGGCGGCGGGCATCTCGGCCTCGTTCAATACGCCGATTGCCGGTGTCATCTTCGCCATGGAAGTGGTGATGATGGAATACACCATTGCCGGCTTCATGCCCGTGATTCTGGCCTCTACCATGGGGGCGCTGGTGGCCATGCTGGTATACGGCTCCGAGCCGGCCTTCCAGGTACCCAGCGTCAGTCTGGGCTCGTTGATGAACCTGCCGTGGATCGTGGTCACGGCGCTGTTCATCGGGCTGCTGGCCGGACTCTTCATCCATGTGGCGCGCAGCGAACGCATCGCCGGGCTGCCGGTGCCGCTGCGTCTGGCGCTGGTGGCATTGGCCACGGCAACGGTGGCGTGGTGGTATCCCGAAGTCCAGGGCATCGGTTACGACAGCATGGAAGCCGCATTGGCCGGCAATCTGGCGGTCGAGGTGCTGCTGGCCCTGGTGGTGGCCAAGCTGTTGCTCACCGCCCTCACCGTGGCCAGCGGTATCCCCATCGGCATCATCGGCCCGGTGCTGGTGGTCGGGGCCGCCGCCGGCGCACTGGCAGAGCTGCTGGGTGCCTGGCTGTTCCCGCAGTTGGACATGGAACCGGGGTTCTACGCCATGCTGGGCATGGCAGCGATGATGGGGGCGGTACTGCAGGCGCCCCTGGCGGCGCTCATGGCGCTGCTGGAACTGACCCACAACCCCAACATCATCCTGCCGGGCATGCTGGCGGTGGTGGTGTCGGGGCTGACGGCACGCCAGCTGTGTCGCTGCGACGGCTTCTTCATCAGCGTGACCCGCCACGGCCTGCACCCGCTGCAACAGCCGCTGATGCAGGCGCTGTCGCGGGTCTCGGTGCCGGCGGTGATGGAGCGCAGCTTCGTTGCCACGCCGCGCATGGTCACCCGCGATCAGGCTCGGGTGCTGCTCGACGCCAGACCGGCCTGGATATTGATCGTGCGTTCGAGCGACGACAAGCCGACGCTGGCGCTCAAGGCCGCCGACCTGGCCCGCGCCTTGATGGACGAAACGCAGGAAGCCGAAGCGGTTGGCGAAGACGAAGACGCGCTGATCGATCTGCTCGAGGTGCCGGGGCTGCGCCTGGAAATGGCGCCGATCCATCACCAGGCAACCCTGTCGGAGGCGTTCGAGCGACTCAACGATCAGGCGGTCGATGCACTGTTCGTGGAACAGGGCCGGCGCCCGAAGCAGCAGCGAATTTCCGGTATCATCACCCGCGGCTCCATCGAGCGTTACTACTCATTGAAGTGAGCCGGCCAAGTTCTTGAAGTACGTTCCATGAAACGAGGCGGCGGCGATCGTCGTCGTCATCTCTGAGGAGACTGCATGTATCTCTGGATCAAGGCGCTGCACATCGTGGCCGTGGTGACCTGGTTCGCGGCGCTGTTCTACCTGCCGCGCCTTTATGTTTACCACGCCATGGCCCGCGACAAGGGCGAGCAGCAGGCTATGGACTATTTCCTTGTGATGGAGCGCAAGCTCTATCGCGGCATCATGACGCCATCGATGATCGCGGTGATCGTGTTCGGTCTGTGGCTGCTCTACCTGATGCCGCACTGGCTCGGCATGGGCTGGATGCACGTCAAGCTGACGCTGGTACTGCTGCTGGTGGCCTACCACCATGTCTGCCTGATCTATCTCAAGCAGTTCGCCGCGGGGCGCTGCCGACGCAGCCACGTGTTCTTCCGCTGGTTCAATGAGCTGCCGGTGGTCGTGCTGCTGGCCATCGTGATCCTGGCCGTGCTGAAACCGTTCTGACCATGGCCGGCGCAACGAACGTACAGCCGCCTGTGGTACTGGTACTGGCCGGCCACGACCCTACCGGCGGCGCGGGGATCATGGCCGACGGCGAGGCGATTGCCGCCTGCGGCGGCTGGGCGCTGACGGTGCCGACGGCGCTGACCATGCAGGACTGCCGCGACGTTCATCGTGTGGTACCGGTGCCGGCCGAGCTGATTCGCGAGATGACGGCACGGCTCTCCGGTTTTCGTCTGGCGGCGATTAAGGTCGGCCTGCTGGCGAGCCGCGAGACGCTCGATGCCGTGGTCGACATCATCAAGGCACGGCCGGGCATCCCCGTGGTGGTCGATCCCGTGCTCAAGGCGGGTGGCGGAAAAGAGTTATCCACATCCGCTTTGGTCGAGGTCTTCCGCTCTCGTCTGCTACCGCTTGTGGATATCCTGACGCCGAATCGTCTCGAGCTCGAACGTCTGGCCGGAACGGAGCCACAGGATGACGAAGCGCGTGCGCGTCGATTGATGGCGCTGGGCTGCCGTGCCGTGCTGGTGACCGGTAGCGACGATCCCTCCAGCGACGTGCCGCAGGATGTCGTCGAGCAGATGCTGTACACGTCGGAACAGAGCCGTGCCTGGCGCTGGCCGCGGCTAGCAGGCAGTTTTCACGGCTCGGGCTGCACGCTGGCCGCAGCGCTGGCGGCACGGCTCGCGGCCGGTGAGCCTTTGGCGGCTGCCTGCGAACAGGCCCAGCGCTTCACCTGGCAGGCGCTGGCCAAAGCCTGGCAGCCGGGCAACGCTCAGGCGCTGCCGCGGCGAACGGCTTCTCAGGGCAGCTGGCACGATCCCGTACAGGGCGTGGCCAAAGCCCCTTCAATGAGCGAAGATCACCGTAACTTCACCACGCATTCCAAGGTTATCCAAGAAGTTATCCACAGACCGGGCAGCGTGAGCCTGGCACTACCCGTGACGGGGTTACACCATTCTCGTGACAGCAAAGAGGCTTCCATGACCACTTCCGAAACGCTCTTCGAACAGGCTCGCCGCCATATTCCCGGTGGCGTCAACTCTCCCGTGCGTGCCTTCAAGGGCCTGCATCGGCCGCCGGTGTTCATGGAGCGGGCGCAGGGTGCCTACCTGTTCGACGTCGAGGGCAAGCGCTATGTCGACTATGTCGGTTCCTGGGGGCCGATGATTACCGGCCACGCCGATCCGGACGTGCTGGGTGCCGTGCGCAGCCGACTCGACCATGGTCTTTCGTTCGGCACGCCGACGGCCATCGAGACCACCATGGCCGAACTGATCTGCGAGATGATCCCCACCATCGAACTGGTGCGCATGGTCAACTCGGGCACCGAGGCCACCATGTCGGCGATTCGACTGGCGCGTGGCTATACCGGACGCGACAAGATCGTCAAGTTCGAGGGCAACTACCACGGCCACTCCGACTCGCTGCTGGTCAAGGCCGGCTCCGGCGCCCTGACCCATGGTGAGCCCAGCTCCCCGGGGGTGCCGGCGTCACTGGCCGAGCACACCATCACGCTGTCCTATAACGACCTCGATGAGGTGGAAGCCTGCTTCGAGGAGATCGGCAGCGAGATTGCCTGCATCATCGTCGAGCCGGTGGCGGGCAACATGAACTGCATCCCGCCGCAGCCGGGTTTCCTCGAAACCTTGCGCCGGGTTTGCACCGAGTACGGCAGTGTGCTGATCTTTGATGAAGTGATGACCGGTTTTCGCGTTGCCCTGGGTGGGGCTCAGGCGCACTTCGGCATCGAGCCCGACCTGACCTGTCTGGGCAAGATCGTCGGTGGCGGCATGCCGGTGGGCGCCTTCGGCGGCAAGCGGGCGATCATGGAGCAGATTTCACCGCTGGGGCCGGTCTATCAGGCGGGTACGCTGTCGGGCAACCCGCTGGCCATGGCGGCCGGTATCGCTCTGTTGACCAAGCTGCGCGAGCCCGGCTTCCACGATGCCCTGGCGCAGCGCGTGGAAACGCTCTGTCACGGGCTGCAGGAGCGCGCCGATGCCGCCGGGGTCGACATGATCACCCAGCGCGTGGGCGGCATGTTCGGGCTGTTCTTCACCGGACAGACCCGGGTCGACAATTTCGCCCAGGCCACGGCCTGCGATGCCGAGGCCTTCCGCCGTTTCTTTGCGGCGATGCTGGAAGAGGGCGTTTACCTGGCTCCCTCGGCCTACGAGGCGGGATTCATGTCGAGCGCGCATACGCCGGAAGACATTCAATTCACGCTGGACGCTGCCGAGAAAGCATTTGCCAAGGTACGCTAGGCCAATAGAAAACAGGAGTGAACATGGACGCCACTTCAGTGACCTGCTCGACCTCAGCCACCGCCCTCGAGCTGGATGAGCTGATCGATTCGCTGGTGGCGTCGCACCGCTCCTTCGTCGACGACCTGCCTTATGTGGGGTCGTCGGGCTGCCTGGCGGCAACCCGGGCGCTGGTCAAGGAGGAAGTCGGCGTGCTCGATGCACGCCTGAGCGGTGAGGAGGATCGCTCCCACCTGCAACGGCTCGAGGCCTGGCTGGAGCAGGAGATGGTGAGACTCGAGCCATGGTTTGACGAGCGCGGCGAACCGCGTCCGAGCTGGATCGTGGGGCGGCAGGTACTGCCGCTGTGCGATCGGCAGCGTCTCATCATGACCAGCGCACTCGATCTCGAGCCATCGGATCCCATGATCAGTCGTTGCCTCGATCCGGGTTTCGACCTGGTCTCGCTGCTGGTGGGCCTGTATGTCCGTGACGAGACGCGACTGGCGCACTATGCCCTGGATCGCTATCTGCGTCTCTCCGGCGATTATTCCCTGATGCGACTGATCTCGGTCTTTGCGGTGTGCCGTTGCCTGGCGGGGGCACGGCGAGCGCTGCAGCGTTCGGAGTCGGGGCGTGAGCCGGCATTCCGCCTGGCGGAGATCATGACCGAGTGTCGTCGCTATCTCGACCTGGCCGAGCAGGTATCCAACTTCCGCTTTCCGCCGTTGGTCATCGGGGTTGGGGTCTCGGGCAGCGGCAAAAGCCGTTTCATGGCCGAGATCGTCGAGCGGCTGGGGGCCGTCAGGCTGTGCTCGGATGCCGAGCGTAGACGGCTGTTCGGAATCGATCCACAGGCGGTCGAGCTCGACGAGGGTGTGGATATCTTCAGCGCCAAGTCCACCGAGCGTACCTATCAGCGTCTGGCCAGCCTTGCCGGCCTGCTGCTCAATGCCGGCATACCCACCTGTATCGATGCCACCTGCCTGACACGAGCGCAGCGACAGCTGTTGCGCCAGCAGGGCGAGGCGCGCGGTCTGCCGGTGCTCATCGTCAGCTTCGAGGCAGACGAGGCTACCTTGAGGGAGCGTATCATCAAGCGTTCAGGAGAGTATGGGGTAGAGCCTGATGCAAGCCTTGCAGTACTGGATGGCCAAATGAAAGTCTTCGAGGATTTTTCCCCTGACGAAAGGCGCAATTTGTTGCACATAGATACCACGGCGGAACATGTCGGTGATACATTGGCCTTATTGGTCGAGAAGCGTTTCAATCTGAGCTATAGCTGAGGATATGATGAACAGACTTTCATGGATCCTCTTGGCCAGCTTGATAGGTGTTAGCTGCATGTTGACCGTTGCCGGAGCGAATGCCATGTCGGAGCAGATAAGCCGGGGGGATCCACCCAAAAGTGAGATCGTGATCGTCTTCGATGGCGTACCGAACACCCGCTTTCAAGCTTCATTGGCGATCGATGACGGGGATCAGGTCGTCACTCATGAGCTGGAAGAGAGCGTTCCCAGTGAATATCGCTATCAAGGCGAGGCATTGGAAGCGCACATCCGCCAGACGAGCCAGGAAGGTGCACTGAGCGTTGAGGTGCGTAAGCAGGGAAGTGTCAGCCGTTCCAGCACCCAGGGGCAGGGCAGCGAAATCAGGCTTAGGGTCAGATAGCGGATCTGATTTCGCCCCCTCCGTTGGTCAGGCCATGGCGTCGGATTGTCTGGAGGCATGCAGGCCGAGCCTGTCTTTCTGCCTGCGGTGATAAAGATATCGTTTGTAAATGGCCCAGCAGTGAAAGCTGAGAAATGTCAGTATGAACCCTAGGGCGATGACCCTTGGCAGCAACGAAGTTGCAATCGTCAGTATCCAGACATCACTGCTGACGATGGAGATGATCGTCTTGGCGATCAGCGCCAGCCAAACGGCCAAGGTCAGTGCGGTAATGGCTAGGTCCCTTGCCCGATAGGACAGGCTCCTTTTGCCTGGATTGTTGATGACCACTGGATGCAACTTATTCATGGAAAATTTCTCCTCTGTCTGGGCTGGTCCAGGTAGCCAATCGGCCTTTCTGTCGCTTTGCGGCCTTGGGTACTGCCAAGACAACCGTTGCCATGTTCAATAGCCAGTAGACGAGTGGGTACCAGATACACCAATATGCGCAACGCAACATGCCTCGCTCATAACGACTGTCGATAGCAAAACTGACGGTAAACTGAGCGAAGTTCAGTATGATGAGGGCACTTCCTACATAGGAAAGAAGAGCGCCAGAGTGGAGCGCGGACGATGTCAGGAAGGCCAAGGAAAAGAGCCAGGACAGCAGCATGAACAAAGCCGAGTAGCACCACACCACACTGACCATGTACTCCAGCAACAATGGCCAGAAGCGTCGGTTCTTCCATCTCACCGTTTGAGTGAAGTAGCGCAGAAACACTTCTGCACCGCCTTGGGCCCAGCGCAGGCGCTGACGAAACAGACCGCGGAGTGTTTCCGGCATCAGCACCCAGCACAGCGCTCTCGGCTCGTAGCGGACCTGTCCACCTGCCATTTGCAGGCGCCAGCTGATATCGATGTCCTCCGTGATCATGTCGGTATTCCAACCTTCGATGGCTTCTAACGCGCTCCTTCGAAACGCGCAAACCACGCCGGAAATCGTGAACACCATGCCGTAGATTCGCTGGGCTCGCTTGATCAAGCCGATGATGGAGGAGAACTCGCCGGTCTGTATCTTGCCGATCACCGTGGAGCGTGTTCTCACTCTGGGATTGCCGGTTACGCCGCTGACGTTGGAACTTTGCAGGAAGTGTCCCACCATGTAGCCGATGGCGTCGTAATCGAGGATGGCATCACCATCGATGCCAACGATGATTTCACCAGTGGCTTCCTTGAGTCCATGGTTGAGAGCGCTGGCCTTGCCCTGATTGCTCTGATGCAGGACCTTCAGGTTCGGGCAGGTGAGCTTGAGAGACTCAAGTAGCTCCCCTGTTGCATCTCGACTGCCATCATTGATGGCGATAATTTCCAGTTTTGGATAATTTTGATGCTTCAGGTGCTCTATGGTTTCCTGGATATTAGCGGCTTCATTATAGCAGGGCAGTAACAAGGAAACATTGGGACATGCTTCGTCCCATACATGGGGTTCAGGCCAAGCCTGTTTTCGCTCCCAATGGAGGTAAAAATAGAGCCCACCGCAGATCCATATTGTGGCCATGACGCTGGGATAGGCATAGGTAAATATCGATATAGCATCAAGGATGTTCATTGCTGCACCCCGAATCTTCGGCCAAGGGAAAAAGTCGGACGCAGCATGTAAATATCAGGATGATTGATGTGAAAGTCGTCGGGATAGTAGCCGATGTGCCTGATGCCGCTTTGCTTGACGGTATCGATCCAGTTCATGAGGACTTCATTGGGGACGAGAGTATCGTCTCGCCAGTCACGTGTTTGCAATTCGAACACCAATCTATCGGCAGGAACGGCAGCCAGAGAGGCCCGTGCCAGTTCCTCCAGCCAGCGTTGCGGATTGCCAGCCTCCTCCATGTAGGGCATGGCCATGACCGCGACATAGTCGTAGGCGGCAGCGAAATCCTCTGGTGATTGAGCGAACCAGGCCTGACTTTCCGGCTCGAGAATGGGCAGGGCATAGATGTTTCGGGAAATCGTGAAAGCCTTGTTGTCGGATTGCCGATAGTAGTTGGCAGCCTCGACCAACTCGAGAGTGAACTGCGTCAAGAACGAAGTCTTGCGCTGGGTCCACTCGTGAAGAAGCACCTCATTGGTGCGTATGCTGTCGACATCGGGTGGCAGGTTCCATTCGGCTGCGTAGACACTTCGAGCCTCTTCACTGGCATCCTCGAAATCGGTCAGGAATGCATCATCGTGGAAGAGCAGACCATCGAATTTGGTCATGCGGCCGAGATCTTCGTAAATCTCGGCAATGAGCTGTCGATTGGCTGCCGAGTAGGGTGAGAGACGCAGGTAGTGTTCCGCGGCCTGCTGCCCGCTCCTGACATCTGTGACGTAGGTGTGTCCCGGCCCCAGGTCGAAGGCGAGCACCGGCATCCAGGCATAGACCTTTACATCGGCGCGTTTCTTCAGCTGCCAGGCAACGCGATTGAACAGATCTTCGCGCATCGGGAGATGACGGTTGGGAAAATAGAGAGCCTCGGCCACGCCATTGCCGTTGGGGTCGGCGAAAGCCTGTAGGTAGACCGTGCTGACGCCGAAGCGGTAGATGCGGTCGATCAGCAGGTCCAAATTGGCTTCCTGCTGAATGGGGTCGGGATCGTATACGTAGTCGAGATCCACATGCACGATACGCAGGACGTCGCGTTCCCACACCCGGTTGCTGAGTAGCTCCTCGAAGGTCTGCAGGCTGGTTTCCTGATCGATGAGATAGCGACCCATGACCCTGGTGCCGTCACCGATGCGGTTGGGCTGGCTGAGCAGGCTGAAGCTGTGTGGCATGCCGTGCTCGGCGGCAATGTCCAGGGTGGCCTGACTGTAGGCTCCGTAGGGCCACACCATGAGACGCGGTGGCGTGCCGGTGATCTCCTTCAACTGCTCGCTGGCCCGATGCATGTCGTCGCGTATTCGCTGCAGATAGTCGGCCTCGCTCTCGTAACCGTCTGTCTGCCAGCGGCTGGTGACGGCGGCCGCCTGCTCATTGCCTTGGGGGTTACCGATCACCCCATAGTGCAGGTCGTAGGTATGTGACGCGATCTCCACCAGCGGATCGTCATGCAGCTCGCGCAGCTGCTCTCGGGTCATGATGCGATCCCGTTCGAGAAAGCCGTCGCCATAGGGCACGGGGTCGGTTGGCGGAACATCGATCCAACTGCCGACTATCGCCGTAATGGCAGGGTAGCGATAGAGCTGCAGAAGTGGGTAAACGATGTCGTAAAAGCTTCGATAACCATCATCGAAGACCAGCATGACGGCCTTGTCGGGCAAGGGGGCGATGCCGGCCTCGGCATCGAGTACCTGTTGCAAGGAAACGGGCTGGTAGCCGTGGGCCCTTATCAGGTTGAAGTGTTCGATGAGGCGCGTTCGTGTGATCGTCTGCGGCAGCAGGGCAAGTTCCGGTGTCACATCGAAATCGACCACGTCATGGTAGCTGATCACCACGAAGTCGTTGCTCTCGCGGGCTGCCATGGCGGGCTGTGCGAGAGCGCCTAGGCACAGCAGGCCGAAGAGAAGGGCTATCCTGACGCTCATGGGAATCTCCATACCAGGGTTCCGGTCAGTACCGTGTCGTGTTCGGCCTGGCCATCGTAGACGGCTCGCTGGCGGGCAATGCCGTATTCGATGGATACGCTCGGCAACAGCTCCCAGCGCTGGTGGTAGCCGAGGCTCCAGGTATCGTCGGCGTCTTCGCCTTGTTGCCAATACCGGCCGGCACCGGCCGTGATGCCCTGAGTGAAGGTACGGCGATAGCCCAGGGGATGGGCGTACTCGAGCATCAGCTCGCCACTGAGGTAGGTGTCCCGTTCGGGGTTGTAGTAGCCGGCATCCACCTCATCGTTGAGAGAACCGCCGAGCCAAGCCGTTGCGGCAAGCAGCCAGCGGTCGCGGTGAAAGAGCCGCTCCTGCCAATAGCCGAGCGCGCTGCGACGCAGGTTGCCATCGTCGAAATCGGTCAGGCTCACCTCGGTGCCCAGGCTGCGCCTTTCATCACGTCGATAAGTCAATGCTGCGTGGTAGCGGTCGGCGTTGACGTCGTCGCTTAAGGCACGTAACGGCGTGGTGAGACTGTTGTATTCGGCGCCGAGCGTGACGGCGACATGGTCGGTGAAGTCATGGCGCAGCGTGGTGCTGAAATGCGGTTCGTCATTGAGTTGCAGGCCATGGCCGACAGCCAGCGTGAGCAGACTGGGGAAGAGGTTCCACTCGTATCCAGCGATGGCATATCCTGCGCGCAGCGAGCCTTCGTCGAAGGTGCCCTGCTGATGACGATGCTGCAGGAAGTAGCGTGACCCGTTGTCGCTGCGGGGCGAGCGAAAGACGATATCGCTGCGCCACTCCCTGGAGGCCTGGGTGCCACCACCGCCTTGGCCATCGCTTTGCTCGACGGAAAAGCTGAGCTCAGCGGCGCGCTGCTCCCGCCACTCCCGCTCGAGGTTGTCTCTCGATACGCTGGGTTTGGCGTTGTCGAGTTCCTGCCGTACCTGCGTTACCGTGCCTTGCCAGTTGCCCTGCTGAAGCCTGGCCATCAATTCACCGTGGCGGGCCGTATCGTGCTGGTCGGGCCCCAGTAGCGAAACGGCTTGGCGGTAGTCGGCCTGGGCCTGTTCGGGCCAGCCGCGCCAGCGTCCGATGTCCCCCCGCAGCTGCCATAGATAGGCATTGGCTGGCGCTTCGGCCAGAAAGGCGTCGACCTGAGCCAGCGCCCCCCGTTCGTTGCCCCGCCAGGCCTCGAGCATGGTATCGAGCAGGAGCACCTTTGAAAGGTTGGGGTTCTCGATATGGCTGGTGCCGGTGAAATCCCGGCGATAGGGATGTTCGGTGCGGCGCCACGCTTCGAGCAGACGCTGCGCCTCGCGAAACTGTCTGGCATCCGTATGACTGAAGAACAGCGCCTCATAGAGAGGATCGCTCAGGTCTGCGCCCCGCTCTGGCTCATCCCGGAGCAGGGCTTGATAGATCGCTATGGCTTGCTCGGGCTTCCCCAATCCGTTGAGTGCATGCGCCCTGGCCCGCAGGACATAGTTGGGCAGGCGGTCGTATTGGTGAAGCAGCCTCTCGCTCAATGCCTCGGCCTGGGTGAATCGGCGTAGTTGAGCCATCGCCACGACGCGATCGAAGTTCGCCAGCCGTGCCAGATCGGGGTGCAGGTCATCTGCCGGCACTACCTGATCGAGCAGTGCCAGACCTCGCTCGATGCCGCGGTGATCGTCGATGTGAATGCCGAGGCGAATGGCGTCGACGCCCTCGTAGTAGCGCAGCCAGAGTGCGTCACTGGAGGTGAAGAGTTCGGGGTGTTGCTCGACCATGCGACGTGCCGGCTCGCTGGCGCCGAGTCTCAAGGCCAGCCGATACAGAGCGCGTATCTCGTTGGCGCGATCCGGGCCTCTTTCGACCAGGGTCTGGCGTGCCTGGAGTTCGGCGAGGACATTGCCGGTCTCGGCCGCCAGGTAGCCTCTCGCTTCCATGGCTTCCAGCGTGGTACCGGAAAGCATCTCGTAGCGACTCAATGCGCTCTCGGCCAGTGCGTACTGCCCAAGATCGGTATGCGCCAGCGCCTGACCCAGCCAGGCAGCCGGATCCTCGGGCTCTCGCAGGGCTAAGTGCGAGAAGAAGCTCAGGGCGAGCTCCGCATCCCCTTGCCGGCGCGCTGCACCGCCCAGATCGAGCAATTCACTTTTCGTGTACACATCGACGGGGCAGCCTGGGCAAACGGAGAGAGCTTCGTCGAGTCGATCGGCTCGTATCAGAAGTGCGATCAGGTCACTGCGCACCGCAACGTCACTCGTGTGTGAGTAGAGCGTACCGAGACGCGATATCGCCGTTTCCCATCGGCCACTGTCGATGGCCTGCCGCACAAGGACCTGACGCTGAGTGTCGATCGACATCTCGGCAAAGGAGTTAGCTGGGTGGAGCGCAATCAAGCAAAGAGGCGCAACGGCAAGCAACAAGCGTTTCATCAGGCCTCGTCTCGCGCAGGTGGTATCGCGGCGAATCTCCGGTATTACTCAAGCCGTATCGCGGCGATGGTGAAGTGAAAAGGCCCCGCCCGAGCGGGGCCTTTTCGATCAGGCTCAGTGCTGGAATACGTGAGCCGTGTTGCCGCCACCCACCTGAGTGGTGGTCGCTGCGTTGTTGCTACCCAACTGCACGTGAGTGGCCGTGTTGCTGGCCAGGCTCAGCAGGCCGGCACCGGACTGGGTGATTGAGGAGTAGTGGTTCTTGCCGGACTGGAAGGAGTCGGCCAGGTCGTTATAGCCGCTCTGAGTGACCTCGGAGACGTGGCTGCGACCGTTCTGGACGATGACAGCGTCGTTGTTGAAATTGCTCTGGTCGACACTGGCATAATTGTTGGTGCCAGACTGAGTGATGTCGGAAGTGTTCTTCAGGTCGCGCTGGCGTACTTCGGCGATGTTGGAAGTTCCGCTCTGGACGACGGTGGAGTCATTGAAGCTGCCGCTCTGATCGACATTGGCGTAGTTGTTGTTGCCGGACTGGGTGATGTCAGAAGCGTTCTTGACACCTTCCTGCTGGACCTGAGCGACGTTGAACTTGCCGTCTTGCACCACACCGGAGCTGTTGGCGAAGCCATCCTGGCTGATTTCGGCAAAGTTGTTCCAGCCGTTCTGATAGGTGGAGGCGCTGTTCTTGGCACCTTCCTGGCTCACTTCCAGAACGTTTTTAGTGCCGATCTGCTGGCTATCGGAAGTATTGAACATGCCTTCCTGGCTGACGGAAGCGCTGTTGTTGGTACCGTTCTGGAAGACATCGGCATCGTTGCCCAAGCCTGCCTGTTCGATGTCCGATACGTTATGCCCCCACCAGCCCTGCTGATGGACGGTCGCGCCATTGCCTACGCCATCCTGGCTCACATCCGAGGTATTGTTACCCCCGCCAAACTGCGTGAGCTGGGATACGCTGACGTCGTTGTTGAAACCGGTTTGATCGACGTTGGAAACGTTTCCATTGGCGAGAGCCGCACCGGAAAAAGCGATAGCGGCAGCCATAACGGTCATCTTGAATTTCATGTTCATTCCCTCTCGTTTGATATCCCTGGTTGAGCGTTGTTGCCGCCAGGGTGGATTCAGGATTCGATAGCATGGCTATCGCTTCCATTTGCCACTTACGGAATCAAGTAATTATCTTTTATATGGAACATTCTTCTTGCACTTCTCCATGGCAGGCTCCGAGAAGTCGTTGGCCACAAAATTAGTAGCGATAGACTTGAACGGCTGCCTGGCCACGTGAGAACTGGGTGATGGTGATGGGACTCGTGCGATGAGTTCCCAGCTGATGAATCTCGGCACTGCCATAAGCGCCATGCTGATGAATGGTCGCTTCTTTGCCGTACCCGACCTGCACGATGCCGGCGTCATGGCCTAGGCCATTTTGCAGGATCGATGCTTCCAGGTGAGCACCGCTCTGCACCACACGAGCCTCGTTGGCGTGTCCGGCCTGCCTCGAGCTGGCAACGTTGGCAAAGCCCTGCTGCATGATGTGCGAGCCGTTTTGAATACCCTGCTGCAGAATAGTGGCCTCATTCCCCTGGCCGGCCTGGTAGATGGTCGCCACCTGTCGAGACGCGGAACCCGGCGATTCGACATCGAGTTCGGAACTTGGCATAAGATCGCCAGCCAAGGCGGCTTTGGCCACGACTAGAGCCATCCCTACAGAAAATGTAACAATTCCATTTTTCTTCATGGCACTTACTCTAGCGATTTTACGTTCAGTTACAGTGTCGGTATGCAGGTGCATTTCTTCCATAATTCGGAAGTTCTATTTTTGGTATTAAATTTTTAGCACTTGTGCTTTTTGCAGAAGAACTAGTTTCTTGTCTTCAAAAATTAACCGTGCCGAAATGCAATTGTAAAAAAAAGCGCCAGAATATGGCGCCTGAAAATATGCGGTCTGTTTCACAGCATGGGGGAGGAGGCATCGCGGTACGCCATGAGCACATCGTTGTCGTATTCTGATGGGTCTGCCAGGTTCCAAAGGCCTCGATCGACTCCCTGAGTGACGAGGTGAATGACGGCGGATTCGATCGCCGACATCACGGCCATCTGCACCGGCTCGTTGTGGGTATATCCAGCCTCGGCTTCAAGCAAGCGGCGGAAACTGACGAAACGATAGACACCTGCCCGTACCTCATAGGAATAGACCGTCTTGCTGGTATTCACGTTAGCGAGCACTTCTCCCGTTGCGATATCCACGGCGCGAAGGTTGACTGTCACCTGGTCGACTTGATACTGGCCGGATGCACCGATACCGAAATATTCCGCTCCTACACCGCCTGTCTTCATGTTGGAGTCGTAAGCGATGATGCCGCCTTCCATCAGGATACGCGCCGCATTGAGCGAACCAAGCTCATGTTCTCGCCCGTTTCGTTCGAGGTTCGCGCGAATGATACGGCGCTCCGTCAGCAGATTCTGCAAGCCGACGCGCTCGAGCGGCACGAACCAGCCAGAGTCGGCCAGAGCGGAACTCAGCATGGCAGCGCCGCCCTGGGTCACTGCCGTCGAGAAGGTGCTAGCGGGCTGGGGGCGATACTGCCCCGTCTGATCTCTGAAGTCGTACACGGCAGTGAAGATAGGTGCAGCGGGCCGGGGAAGGTTGGTCAGGTCCACATAAGTGCCAGACCGAGGGATCAGGGTCGCCGGTGCTCCTTCCAGCCCCTCCGGAGAAGTGACCATGCCGACGCACCCACCGAGGAAGATCAGACCTGACATGAGGCCGATTCTGAATACGTTCATGCCCATCTCCCTTAGAATGGTGTTCCGAAGTCGATCCGCGTCACTTCGTTGGTTCTCTTGTCGGTGATGACCATCTGAAACGCGCCGCCACCCACATTGACGAACCTGACATTGAGGGAGGAGTTGTCGATGACGCTTTCGCTGCCGCCGGGATTGTTAGGATCGAGCGCGTCGTCGATGGCTCGATTGATGAGGTCGGCCCGAAGATCCTGAAGAAAGAAATCCACTTCCGAAAATCTACCGAAATCGGGAGCGTTTGGATCTCTATTGGTATCCTGTGCCTGTGCTTTATTGAGCAGATGATTACCAAGTAGAGGGTCGCCACCGAACGATGGGTTGATAGGGCGGTAAATCAGCTCTCCTGCCTGTACTCCTGCAGGAGGCAGCAGCAGACAGAAAAGCCAGGCAAATTTCAATGGGCGGATCTTCATAATGGTCTCCTTCTTGTGACGTTGGCTCTTTCCGCTAGATCTCGTCGTCAGCCAGGTCCGGGTCGCTCTCCAGCGCCTGCATGATGCTGCGCTGTACCAGGAGCTGCTCCACTTGCTCAGCAGCTGCCTCGGCATAGCGGTCGATGTCGCTCTGTCTGGGTGGCAATGTCGCCTGGAACAGAATGCGATTGTTTTCCGATACCCAGATCTGGCTGCCCCAGCGTGCATCCGGGCGTTCGTGCACGGACAGCGTCGTGCTGGTCAGGATGTGGCTGTCGTGACTTAACTGACTGAAACGCCGGTAAAACGTCTTCCCCATCATGGTGATGGTGCGGTCGACGATGACGCCTGAGAGACCTGGCTCGCCGAGGCGGAATTGACGGGACAATGCTTCTCCGGCTTCTTCCTCTTCCAGGCCTTCTTCGATGGCGCTTTGGGGAGGCTGCGATTCCCTCGGCAACGTCGGTAGGTCTGGGGCCGGGGCCTGCGGCTCCGCCAGGGCAAGGGATCCGAACGCGATCAGGACGATGCCGACTACCGGCGTCTTTGGGAGGAAAGCCATGGCTATAGCCCGCTCTTGTCAGTGTCTGGGTGAGGTTCTTTCGTAGCGCTGAAGCGACAAGGGAGGTGGAGAGCCCAGATTTTGCCTAGCCCAGTTCACTGCCTGCATACGATTACTGACATTGATTTTTCTAAATATATTGTAGAGGTGGGACTTTACCGTGTGTTCACTAACAAAAAGAATTTCGGCAATTTTCGTATTGGATGCGCCCGAGCCCAGCAGTCCGATAATTTCCAGTTCGCGCTGCGTGATGCCACAAACGGGGCGATAGCAGTTGAACTGCTGACGGCGGTAAAACTCTATCAGGCGTGCCATCAGTGCACGTGTCATCCACAGGTCGCCATCAAGAAGGCTCTGAATGCCTTTACAGATCAGCTCGAGGCTGTCGCTGCGGTAGAAAACTCCCTTGAGCTGCATGAAGCTGAGCAGTTGAGCTGCATGTTCTTCATCCCTGAGATTGAACGCAGTCAGTACCCACTGAGGCTGGTTATGGTACCTCGCCTGCCAGGCCTGCAAGTCTGCTTCGTCGAGATGATCCAGGTCGAGAAGAACGACGTTGCAAGCCTCTCCTTCTTCGCCCACGTGTCTGGCTGCCTCCAGGGATGACTTGGGTGAGACAATGCTCAAACTATGCTGCAATTCCTGGTAAATGTAATTGACGAAAAGTTGGGTCTGTGGGTTGATTTCAGTAGCTAGCAGGACGATCCCTTTACCTGTTTCCATGCTTGTCTTCTCCTGATGTACCTACCTTTCTGGGTGTGATATTTCCAAGCCCCGATGAAAAGGGTACAGGGAAGCCTCGCCCAAGGCACTCTGTTTGTAAATATATGTTATCGTATGTTTAGCCTAATCCTAAGCGGATGGTTTTTCTCATGCCTGTCATGAAATGATTTATAAAACAATAATATGCATGACTATTTCTCTCATCTGTCATGAATTTATTGAATATAAATTGACTTTAGGATGAGTTGTTTTCATTCTAAATGTATTTTGTTACATTATGATACGCGTATGGCTTCCGTCATACTGCGGCCATACCACTCTTCATGCTCTGTTTTGGCAATCATCTGGAGTTCTGCCAACCCACCATGTATTTTCTCGCCGGGGCGACAGGCACGCTTCAATTCTTCCTGCTGTACTATTGAGTATTTGATACTCGGGTGTTGTTCTTCTGGTAGTGCTGGATTAGCGGAAATATTTCCTTGGTCATTCAGATAAATGCCTGCCTTGTTGCGCACGGCATCTTAAAATGTGGTGCCCCGCAAAAACCTGTGGGCCTTCAATTGCCTAAATTTTTTTAGCATCTGTGTGTAATTAAGCCGGTACATAGCTTGACGTTCATAGTTGATTGAATTTCAACCTGTTTTTCAGAAAATTCCGGGTGGGCTGAATCTAGTGTTAGCATTGCGATACGTTTTTTTTACTTTTGTGACTTCTGCGCTGCTGGTTTTCCCTATGCTAGTCAAAAGTGCATGATCTCCCAATTCATTATTTCATTGATCTATATGTCAATTTTTAACTCCCGGCATAAAGTATGCGATAGATTTTCCGACCGTTGGCTAGGGGCTTTTGGAGGAAAGGAGAGGGGTGAGGGAAAAGGTATTCCTGAGAAGGATCCGGTCGAAAAGCGTCAGCCAGCTTGGTCATTTCTGGAAGAGATCATCATGCATGATAGGGAGATGTACCATGAAAAAACATTATGTAATCGCGGGGTCATCGCTGTTGGCACTGGTGCTGGCCATTTCCAATGCGCATGCCAACCCCAGCTCGGGAGCCGCCGATTCCGTCGATCAGCAGGTGAATTCGACCGCTACGGCGGTTGGGGGAAGCGGAGGCAACAGCTACGGCGGTAATGGTGGCCGAGGCGGTTCCGGCACCAGCAACACCAATTCCCAGGCAGGCAACCTGTTCGGTGAAATCGACGACGACGACAACAACGTCCAGGCCAACAGCAATGCCTGGGGTGGCGCGGGTACCGGTGGGGCCGGCGGGTTTGGCGGTGCCGGTGGCGCTGCCGGTAACGGTGGCGATGCCTGGGCAATGAGCGAGTCCTACAACACCAGCACCAGCGTGGTGGCGATCCAGGATCTCAAGTCCACCGTGACCGGTGCACGCATCAGCATCAATGCCGGTGATGGCGCTCGCGGCAGGGCCGGTGGCGATGGCGGCGACGCCTTGGCCATCAGCGCCGGTGTGGGAGTCGGTGGCGCCGGTGGAAGCGGCTATGGCGGCGACGGCGGTCACTCCGTGGCGGTTGGTGGGGATGGCAGTGACGGCGGTGATGGCACCGGCCTGGGCCTGGGCTTGGGTCTGGGCGCCGGCCAGGGCGGCGATGCCGACGGCAGCAACAGCAGTGGCGGTGCCGGCAGCAGTGCCTTTGGTGGTATCGCTGGCAACGTTGCCGGTGACGACATCGACGACAACAACAGTGCCTCTGCAGGTGGCAGCAGCAGCGGTGATGCAACGGCTTCACCGGCAGTGGCAGGCGGTACAGGTGGGGCCGGCACTGGTAGTGGAACCGGTACCGGCAACGGGACTGGCACTGGTGGTGCAGGCGGTAACGGTGGCGATGCCCTGGCTGGCAACGGCGGCAGCTCCACCGGTAACGGCGGCGGCGGTGGCGGCGGTACCGGGACTGGCGGCGATGCCTATGCCTATGCCGGCAACGGTGGCAATGGCGGTGCCGGTGGCAACGGCGGCAGTGCCTCGCTGGTCACCGGCGGCGCCTCCATGGCGGCTGGCGCCGGGAACTTCGGCGGTATCGCCAACATGAACCTCTCCACCGGTATCTACAACTCGCAGCTGGCAGGTACCAACGTGGCGGCACACAGCAACGTCCATATCGGCAACTAACGGGGTCCTGTGAGACCACAGCCGAGGGCCGGCGGGCAACCGCCGGCCCTGTTCGACCCTGTGGGTAGCCTGGATAGACAGCCGAAGAGGAAACGGGGCCATGAAACGAATCGGGCAGGGAATCGGGATTGCGTTGCTGATGGGTCTGGGGGGAGCCAGCTCCCTGACACTGGCGGACGTGCATGCGACAGGGTTCGACGAGCTGCAGCACATCGACGCTAGTGAACTCGAGACCATCTCGGGCAGAGAGGGATTCCGCGATCTGGTGAACGTACAGAGCATTCAGAATCTGGAGTCGGCGGCAAAGGGAGCGTCCTTTACGGCCGATACCATCGTCTCGGGCAACATCACCATCGAGGCCAATGCCATGGACAGGATCTCGGGCATCACCTTGATGAACCTCATGACGGGGCATGCCAATGCCGTTTCGACGGGGGTCAGCATCAGCATCTACGCCCCCCAGTAGGGGCGCGAGACGACAAGGGGGAGGAAGGACCATGCGCTGGCTGAGCGTGCCGTCATTGTGTCTCGTCACACTGCTGCAGGCCTTGCCGTCACAGGCGGGGGTGACGATAGCGCTGAATGGCGGCTTCGGTTCGCTGACGGTTCCTGCCAGGAGCCATCAGGAGATGCGCTGGGACGGTGTCGTCGCCCAGCAGTATGACTACAGCTGCGGTGCGGCATCGGTCGCCACGCTGCTCACCTACCACTACGACAGGCCGACCACGGAAGCCGAGGTGTTCGAGGCGATGATCCATGCCGGCGAGGTGGAGCACATCAAGGAGCACGGCTTCTCCATGCTCGACATGAAGCGCTACCTGGATGCCCAAGGGCTGCAATCGGACGGCTTTCGCGTGGGGCTCGACGATCTGGCTCGCATCGGGATTCCCGCCATCACTCTGATCAACACCGGGGGGTACCGTCACTTCGTCGTCATCAAGGGGATCGATGACGGTACCGTGCTGGTGGGCGATCCTGCCGTGGGTACGGTGGCGGTACCGAAGGATCACTTCGAATCGATCTGGAGCGGCTTGGTGCTGGGGGCGAGGGCCGAAACGGAAATTGCCAGGGCCAACTTCAACCATGAGCGTGACTGGCGGATTCGGCCATCGGCGCCCGTTGGCAAGGGGATCGACCGTGCCGACGTGGCCTCGATGCTGCTGCAGTTGCCGGCGATCAACGAACTGGGGCGATAGAGATGAAAGCACGCCGATTCCCAAGAGTGACGAAATCCGGCCACCTGACATCATCTGCCGGGACGCGTGTCCTCGGCTGGATATGCATCGCCTCGCTGTGGGCCGCCGGTCCCGCGCTTCAGGCGGCCGACTTCTCCCACCTGCCGCCTCTCGACGAGGCGGAGCTCGAGGAGCTGAGAGGTGGCTTTCAGCTGGCAGGGCTCGACATGAGTTTCGGCGCCACGCTGCAGACCCTGGTCGACAACGTGCGCATGGATACCGTGTTCGTCATCCACCCCACGGGGGTGGAAATGGTGTCGCAGAGCGTCAGTCAGCAGGGAGCGATAGAAGGCCAGGTGGTCAGTCGGGTAGGCCAGGGCAGCGGCAATACCATCATGGAGCTGACACCGAACGGCATCAGCCTGGTCGGCATGCAAGATCTTTCCGGGCTGGTAGTGAACGATACCAAGGGCTTCACCTCGGTATTCCACTCGGTCACCAAGAATGCCATTCTCGGCAGCGTGGTCAGCGACGCCTCGGAGCGGGACATTCAGCAGCGCCTCGACATCGGCGTGCAGATCAATAACCTGCCCGCGCTGCGGGCGGCGCAGCAGCGTCACGCCATCACCGAATCCTTGGCACGCTGAACGCAATCTGGGCGATAACGTGGGTCGGTGCCGGGCACCGATCCACGTTTCCGACCCAAGCTCTCGTCTACCATCTCGCCAAGGCGTTGGTGCCGAAAGGCACCCGTAGCGTCAGCACGGTATCGGGCGCGTCGTCGGTGACGCCCAGCTCCAGCCCCAGATTGATCGAGACGTCCGGATTGAGCTGGTAGGACCAGCCCAGCAGCAGCGAGCCGACGTTCAGCGTACGCGAGCTTAAGGTCCCTCTGCCATTATCGTCGAAGTACTCCGTCTTGGTTCTGTCAATGAAGTCGTTCTTGAAACCCAGGGTGAAGGAGGCACGCGGGTTGATGGCGTAGGCCATGCCGAAGCTGAGCCGTACCGCATCGCCCGGATCCACCTTGCCGACCCATAGATCATCAGACACTTGTTTATTGACGCTATCGCTCATGTTGTAGAGATAGCCGAGATTGGCGAAGAACACCGCCGGGTCGGAGGGAAACAGCGCCGTGACGCTGGGTTCGATGGCGTGGAAACCGGAGCCGGTGGCCAGCTCCTGTTCGATGCCGTCGGAGTCCCGGGCGATATCGAAGGGGCCGTCGCCCGTGACGCTCTTGTAACGCAGGTTGCCAACGAAGAAGGGCCAGCCGTTGTGACCGCGGTTGAGCTGGTAGCGGGCGGTGAGTTCGATATCCCCGAGTCCGTTGCCCGACAGATCTCGTTCAATCTCAGGGCTCTGGTTTTCGATCGTAGGCACAGTGGCTGTAAGCGTATCGTCGCGATAGACGTAGGGCACCCTGAGCTCCAGCTCCAGCCGGTCGGTGACGCCCAGGCGGCCGGTCAGGGCGGCCGTCCAGATGTCGCGCTCTGCCTCCTCGGCGCTGAACACCCCGATCAACAGGGTGCTGAGGATCTCGATGCCGCGAAACGTCAGTCGGTTGACCCCCGAGTGGGAGTACTGCAGGGAGGGCTCGATCACCAGACGACCGCGTGGTGTCAGCACGCCGCCGATATCGGCGATGGCCTGCACTTCGGGCTGCTGCGGCTGTTCCGCCACCGGCGCCTGGCCCACTGGGGAGGTGATACCAGCGGGTGCAGCCGTTTCCTGGGCGGCCACGGTTTGTGACAAGGCCAGTCCCAGGCCAGTTGCGGCGGACAACAGTATGGCTGTTCTTGTGCTCATGATTTCGTTTCCCTTGATGCCTGGTTCCAAGGAACCGTTGTGATTAGGGCCGTTCGTCAAGGCGCTGGATGTCGTACTTGTCCATCAGGCGATACAGCGTGACGCGAGAGACCCCTAGCTCCCGCGATGCACGCGCGACGTTGTGTCGGCTTCGCTTGAGGGCGTTGACGATGGTGGTGCGTTCCGCCTGTTGGCGTATCTCCTCCAAGGTCGCCGGTCGGCGTGGACGGTTCGGGTTGTCGATGGGGAGATCTGCGACTTCGATGAATGGCGTGTCCGACATGAGCATGGCGCGACACACGGTGTTCATCAGCTCACGGATGTTGCCCGGCCAGTCATGCTCATGAAGCAGGCGCATGGCCTGAGGACTGATGCCCACCAGGCCGGGTGGTCGGTAATGCTTGAAGCGTTCGAAGAAGAGCTCGACCAGCGGCTCGATATCCTGCTTGCGCTCCCGCAGCGGCGGCATCCGGATCTCAAGTACGTTCAGGCGATAGAAGAGGTCCTGCCGGAAACGGCCCTCCTCTACCAGCAAGGGTACGTCTCGGTTGGATGCGGCAATGATGCGTACATCGGTATGGGTTTCGCGGTGGCTGCCCAGGCGCGAGATGCTGCCGCTCTCGATGAAGCGCAGAAAGTTGGCTTGCAGGTCATAGGGCAGCTCGCTGACCTCGTCGAGGAACAGGGTGCCACCCGACGCACCCTCGATCTTGCCCATGCGGCGATTGTTGGCGTCGGTGAAGGCTCCCTTCTCGTAACCGAACAGCTCGGACTGGATCAGGCTAGGGGGAATGGCGCCGCAATTGACGGCAATGAAGGGAGCGTCGGCTCGGGGCGAGAGTTCGTGAATCGCTCGGGCCGCCAGCTCTTTTCCTGTGCCCGATTCGCCGGTGATGAATACCGGTGCATCGACGCCGGCGACGACCTGGATCTGCTCGATGACGCGACGCATGCATGGCGCACGACTGACCATTTTCTTGCCGGCCACCTGAAATGATGAACGATTCATTGCGATGGCGGCCGTGGCGTGCCGCCTGACGATATGCAACAGCAGACAGTGAAGGCCGGGTATGTCATCGGGCGAGTGCACGCTGTGGAACAGCTGCCCCAGCGCGTATCGAACGCTTGGATGCGTGGAGCGCTGAGGGTCGATCAATGCCACCCACTCGAAGTCGCTGGCAGCAATGAGTCTTTCCACCGTTGATAGGGCGTCAGGGTCGTCGTTATCGACGTACAGGAGTCCGGCACGGATGATCGTTGTCGGCTTGAGCTGGCCTGCCGTCTCGGGATCCAGACATCGCGTCACGTGATAGCCGTGGGCGCTCAGTGCGTCCAGCATTTCCCGGGACCGGGCAGGTATTCGGTCCACCAATATGACGTGGGGGTGCGTCTCCATGACCTGTATCCCTATCGGTGCACTCCTGTGGGGTACCGCGCCGGGTCATATCAATGCCTTGTCTCGCGCTTGTAGCTGGGGGGAACGCTGAACAGGTTGCGCCGAGCCCAGTTCATGGCCTGCAGCCGGTTGTGCACCTTGATTTTCCTGAAAATATTGTAGAGATGGGATTTCACCGTATGCTCGCTGACAAACAGTTTCTCGGCGATTTCCGCGTTGGTGGCGCCGGTGCCGAGCAGGCCGATGATCTCCAGCTCACGCTGCGTCAGGCCGCAGGCCGGCCGATACGAATTCATCTGCTGGCGCCGAAGCAACTGGATCATGCGTGACATCAGCGCGCGGGACATCCACAGGCTACCGCTCTGCAGGGCCTCGATGCCCTTGCAGATCAGCTCGACGCTGTCATTGCGGTAAAAGATCCCCTGAAGATTGAGCGAGGAGAGCAGCTCTACGGCATGGTCTTCGCCGCGTACATTGAAGGCGGCAAGGCTGATGTTGTCCTTGCCATCCACTGCCGCCTGCCATTTTTGCATGCCGGATTCGCTCAGGTGATCCAGGTCGAGAATAACCAGGATGTTGTCCTCCGATAAGGCTGGCATGGTCTCCGTTTCGGTGGCCGTTACTTCGTGCCCCAACTGTTTCTGAAGGTGCTCGATGAACAGCTTGGACTGGGGATTGATATCGGTTACGAGCAGGATTCGAGACTCTTGGCTGGCCATTGTTCCTACCCTCCCTTCCATTCGTATCTCTAAATGTAAAAAAATGTAATCTCTGGGCCGTCTCTGGAGTCTCGGACAAAAAATGAGAATGCGTTAATACGTTTTTTGCATTGGTTTATAAAGACTTATTCCATTCGGATTTAACGTCTCATACTCGGCGCAGCCTGCCGATGAGCAGAATTGGCCCGTGCGAGCCGTTCTTTTCACTTATCGAGCGTTAAGGAAATTTCTTTTTCATCAGTGGGTTGAGGATATTCCGGGCATGACGGGCCGGCACTTTGTCACACCAAGTTTCCAGTCGTCGTTTTTTGTCAGCAGTATTAGGGCCATGCCTGGGTACCGGCTCATCTCATTCACCCTTTTCACAGGATTTTTTCACTCTGGGTTTCTTTTTGGTTACACCTTCGCTCTCCGCCTTATTTTATAAGTCGTTTGAAAACAATTGCTTATGTGGTTGGCATGGTCTTTGCTCGGTACTAGACGAGTCACGCTGAGGACGAATCGATGAACACTCGCAACGCCGCCAGAGCCAGCACCGGAGAAGCACAGCGTCAGCGCCCGATGGGTAAGCACGCCATGCTGGCCGCTCTTTTCTTCGGCGTGGCCTGGTGTGTCCCTGCCGCCGCCCTGGGGGAAGGTGAGGCTTTCCTCGCCGAGGAAACGAGAACCGCTGCCTGGCAGGAGTTGGATGCGGTTCATCTCGATGACGTTCGTGGACGCTATGTCCCTTCCTCGGAACTCGAGCTGGATCAGCCGTGGGGGGTGGTGCTCTGGGACGAGAGAGGTGGCGGCCCCAAGAGCGGCTCTGGCGGACGGCAGACGGAGGCCGGGAACAATCAGCAACGCCAATCCATGCGTACCGAGACGATCAGGTGAGCCTCATGCCTTACTTCGAGACGGCAGCAACACGCCATACGAAGCGTCGCGTGTTAGGCGCGAAGGCCGCTTCGCTGGTGCTGGGCGCCATGACGCTCTTGCCACCCGTGCACTCATTCGCTCAGGAGGGTGAAGTACGTCATCAGGTCTTCACCACCACCTACAGCGCGGCCAGCTCGATCAGTGGCAATGCGCTGAGCGGCGTTACCGGTGCGGTCAACGTCAACATCGCCTCGGGCGATCGCAACCTGCAAAGCAATTCCGGAGCGATTGCCATCGGCTCCAATGCGCTCGCCAACAATATCGTGGTTCAGCAGATAACAGGAGACAGCGCCCTCGAGCCCGATCGGGCCAGCGTACGGATCGGGGACAACGCCCTGAGCCAGTCCGCCGGCTGGATATCAGTGAATCAGGCGGCGGGGGCACGGAATGTCCAGAGCAACACCATGAGTGTGGCCCTGGGCGTGCGGGGAAGCTCACTGACCAGTGAGAATCTCAGTCAGGTGCTTTCCGGTGGCAGCGGGCAGGAGCAAGGCTCGGACGAATCTCGCTCGTCGCGGCGTGACGTCGAGGTGGAAGCCTCGGCTTTTCGCGGCACGACGGGTGTCGTTCAGGTCAACCAGTCCGCAGGAAGGGGCAATGCGACCAGCAACAGTTTCCGTTTCAGGATGGGGCGGAACTGAGCGACGAATTGCCATCACAACCTAGCAAACCATTGGTTCATTCAGGAGTACTCTCAATGACGACTTTCAAGAAAGCACCCATTGCCATCGCGGTCACTGCTCTGCTTGCCTCTGGCGCAGCATTCGCTCAAGAGGCGGAGCCGAACTTCTGGAATCCCGGCCCAGGTGGCGGCAATGAAGCCCAGGAAGGCTACTCTGCCAGTAGCAGCATCACGTCCACCGTCAACAACAGCAAGGACGTCAGCATCGAGCACGATGCCAGCTTCTCCAGCGATATCGAAGTCGAGGGCGGTCTCTACCTCTACGACTTCGAGAGCTATGCCGGCGCAACCGTCGACAGCAAGCAGCTCAACGAAGGCAATACGGTCGACAACGCCAGCACCGAGAACCGAGCCAACCTCAGCGGCGGTGCCTTCCAGGGAGCCAGCGGCAACATCGGTGCCAACGTGGCCGGCGGCGACAACAACCAGCAGGCCAACGATGCGGCACTGGCGGCTTCCGATGCCAACCAGGTGTTCGCCCGCGCTTCCAACTTCTCCTTCCAATCCTCTTCCGACAACGTGGCCAACAATGCCGGTGCCTCCAATTCGGCCGGCGTGAGTGGCGGTGCCTTCCAGGGTGCCAGCGGCAACATTGCCGTCAACGCTGCGGCGGGTACCGGCAACGGTCAGCAGAACGCCTTCTCTGCCGCCGTGACCGAGGGCGACTCCGCCGAGGCAACGTCCGTCGGCGTGCAGCAGACCTACGCCAACGTGACCGACAACGGCCTGGCCGAAGTAACCGTCGACCACGGCTGGCCCATCGGCGAGAAGACCTACGGTGGTCCGACCACGACCAACAGCGCCTATGTCAGCGGCGGCTCCTTCCAGAACGCCAGCGGCAACATCGGCGTCAGCGTGGCTAGCGGTTCGGGCAACCAGCAGCGCAACAGCCTGGCCGTGGCCGGCACTCAGTAAACGCCTTCACAGCGGATCGAAGATCCGCCCAGCCGGCCTGCCAGGCGGGCCGGCTGGAGCCCCAACACCAAGTCATCCGAGAGAACGGAAGATGCGTAATCCATTCCTTCTGTTAGCCATGTTCGGCATGGCATCGGTCGTATACCCCCAGGCCCAGGCGGCACCGGTCCAGTTTGCCGGTGTGGTGCCCGGTACGGTCGTGACCAAGGAAGTGCAGTCGATACGGGAAAGACGTTTCGAAAATCTTGTCGAGCAGGAGACGGATTTCTCGTGTGGGGCGGCATCCCTCGCCACCATTCTCAAGTATGCCTATGGCTGGACCGACATCACCGAAGAGACGGTGCTTGCCGGGTTGATGGAAGTGGCCGATCCGGAGCGGGTGAGACAGCTGGGGTTCTCGCTGCTCGACCTGAACAACTACGTGCAGAGCGTCGGACTGCGAGGCAGGGGCTACGAGATCGGCCCCGAATCCCTCGACGAGGTTTCGATACCCGTCATCGTCCTGCTCGACCTGGATGGTTACGAACACTTCGTGGTGATGAAGAAGGCGCGCGGCGATCGGATCTATATCGGCGATCCAGCGCTTGGCAACAAGGTCATGGATCGCGACGACTTCCTCGCCTCCTGGAACAACATCATCTTCGCGGTGGTGGGCGACGGTTTCGATACCTCGACGGTGCTGCTCGATCCGGCCCAGCCGTTGACCGCCCGGCGCATGACCGATGTGTTCTCCCCGGTTCCCGAACAGCAGCTGCTGGATTTCGGTTTCAAGCACTCGGAAGTGTTCTGAGCCGAGCCCAACTGAGAGGTTGGCATCATGAACATCAGCATGACCCGCAAGCAAGGGATCTCACTCTTCGGCAACATGAGCCTGATCGTTGTCGGCATCGTGGCCGGCGAGGCGGTGAGCGCAGCCGGCCTGTCGGTCGAGTTCGAATCGCAGGCGGAGCAGCGGCAGTTTCGTCAGCTCGATGCCAGCGAGCTGGCCGACATACGCGGCCGCTACGTGCAGGGCAACAGTGTGGTGCTGTTCGGTATGGAGATGTCGACGGTGTGGCAGTCGCCGACGGGAGAGGTCTTCGAGACGCGCGCCGACCTTCAGGTCGACCTTTCCGGCGCCGCCCCGGCGGTGACTTTCACGCCCCATGTCACGGCTACTACCGATGACGCCTACCAGGAGTATATCGATGCCTCTGGCCACCAGGCGGTGGTGATCGATAGCGGTAGCGGCAATGCCACCGGGGTCGTGCAGGTGGTGCAGTCGGGCGGCGATTTCAATGTGGCAGGCAACGACTTTCAGCTCGATATCAACCATGGCGACGTCGGCCAGGCAGGCATCGGCAACGGCGAGAGCCAACTGACCAGCGATTCCGGCGTGCAGATGTCCGTTCAGGGAGGGGCAAGCGGCCTGGGCATGAGCATCGTCATGCCGGGGCAGGGCGAGGTAACGCAGGGCATACACGCTGGGCGGGGGGTGCATCAGTCGGTGTCGCTGACGGGAAGTCATCAGGAAGTGCACAACCTGGCGCGAATGCAGATCCAGATGGACCGCAATATGGGGGCCAATGCACCAACGGGAGATCTGCGTAGAGCCTTGGAATCGACGCGCAACCTCGAAAGAGGTTTCTGAAACCACTTATTATGTAACGTTTTATTTCATTTTGAATCCTTGTAAGGTGGGCCAAGCGCTAGTCTCAGAATACTTCGGCGGCCTCAGGCCGCCCATTGTGTGTTTGCCGTGTGGCTAGCATCTGTTGGACGGATTCGACAAGGGGTAACCAATGACAACACCTGACCGCATGAGGAGTGCCATTGCACTGACGGGTCTGCTGGCCGCCACTCTGCTGAGTACCGCTGCCCTGGCACAGAGCGCGCCAGGGCAGGTCGACGGCGAGCCGGTGCGCGAAGCGCAGCCGAGCCAGAGCGTGCGTGACGTACTGCGGGAAGAGCACACGCTCTTTTCCGATCGTCTCACCATCGAGCCGGGTATCACCTACACCTACTCGGATCGCAGCCAGCTGGCTCTGAGCGGTTTCCTGGTGCTCGATGCGATCTTTCTCGGCAATATCAGCGTCGATACCGTCGAGAGCCACACCACCACCTTCGATCTCAACTTCCGCTACGGCCTGACCAATCGGCTGGAGCTGGAGCTGAATCTGCCCTACGTCTATCGCTCCACCACTTATCAGAGCATCGGTGCGGGCGGGGCAACCGATCGCTACATCGAGGAGGACGTCACCCAAGGTGGGCTCGGCGACGTTCGCGGTTCGCTCTATTACCGCCTGCTACCCGAGACGGCCACGCGCCCGGACGTGGTCTGGAACCTGGGTGTGCGCGCCCCGACCGGTAAGCATCCCTATGGCATAGGCACCCGTGAGGTCGAAGGCAGTGAAGGCAACCTGACCGTGCCCGAGGAGTTGCCGACGGGCAACGGCGTATGGGGAGTCTCGACGGGCCTGTCGGTACTCAAGACGCTGGATCCGGCCATCGTCTTCGCCAACCTGGGTTACACGTACAATTTCGAGAGAAGCTTTTCCGATATTTCCAGCGATCCGGGCGATCATCCGGGTCGGATCGATCTGGGCGATGCCTTGCGTTTCGGCTTTGGCACGGCCTTCGCGCTCAACCCACGCTTCAGCCTGTCGATTTCCTATAGCCATCAGCACGCCTTCGAGTCGAAGCGGACCTTCGAAGGTGAGTCGCGGGAGACCCTGACCGGAAGCGGTGCCACGTCCGGCGCGGTCAATCTGGGTGCCACCTATGCCATGAGCGATACCACGTCGCTCGTGACCAACGTGGGCATCGGCATGACCGACGATGCCCCGGACATCACCCTGACCTTCCGCATGCCTTTCCAGATGTGAACATGCCTTTCCAGATGTGAAAGAGAATACCCCGAACCATTGACGGCAATGGTTCGGGGTCTGATCTTTTTGCGCCGAGACTGGCTTGGTCAGTTGGAGGAAAGAGAGACGGCTTCCTCGCCCTTGCGACCCAACTGATGTTTCTCCATCAGGCGATAGAGCGTCACCCGGGATACGCCCAGCTCGTCGGCCGCTTTCTTGACCTTGTGCTTGTTGCGATTCAAGGCCCCGATCAACGCTTCTTTTTCAGCGCTGTTGCGTGCCTCCTCCAGGGTAATGGCAAGGCGGTTCGAGGTGCGCCGCTCCAGCCCCAGATCGGCCGGCTTGATCAGCCGCTGTTCGCACATGACCATGGCGCGGCGTACCCGATTGATCAGCTCGCGGATGTTGCCCGGCCAGTGGTACTGGCGCATCAGAGCCAGCGCCTCCAGGCTGAAGCCGCGAACCTTCATCGACTTCTCCTCGATGAACTTGTTGAAGAAGAAGCGAGCCAGGATCTCGATGTCTTCCTGGCGTTCCCGCAACGGGGGGATGTTGACCTGCAGCACGTTGAGGCGATGGTAGAGGTCTTCGCGGAAGCGGCCCTCCGCCACGGCTTTCTCGAGGTCGACGTGGGTTGCCGAGAGCACCCGGACGTCGACAGCAATCTCATCCAGGGCACCGATGCGCTGGATGGTCTTCTCCTCGAGGAAGCGCAGCAGGTTGACCTGCAGCTCGAGGGGGAGGTCACCGATCTCGTCCAGAAACAGCGTGCCGCCTGCGGCTGCCTCGATCTGGCCGATCTTCTGCTGGCTGGCCCCGGTAAAGGCGCCCTTTTCGTGTCCGAAAAGCTCGGACTGGATCAAGCTGCTGGGTAGTGCGCCGCAATTCACGGCAATGAAGGGGGCCGAGGCGCGCTGCGAGCGTTCGTGGATGGCTCGGGCGGCAAGCTCCTTGCCCGTCCCCGACTCGCCGCTGATGAACACCGGCGCGTCGACCGAGGCGACGCGGCGTATGGTGTCGAACACCTTGTGCATGGCCGGTACGGTGCCGACCATTTCGAATTCGCTACCTTGGGGCGCCACCGTCGATGCCTCTTCCGAGCGCAGCCGCTTCATGGCCACGGCATGCTGCATCAGGCAATCGATCTGATCGATGTCGACCGGTTCCGGCTGGTAAGCCATGAAAAGATCGCCAAGCGTCCTGCACAGCAGCGGGTCGTCCAGCTCCGGCTCATGCAGCAGCGCCATCCACTCCATGTCCGAGCGAACGACCAGTCGCTCCACCCGCTTCAGATCGCGGATGCCGTTGTCGGGCAAGCAGAAGATCCCTGCTTCGTGCTCACCTTCGACCAGCCGAGACTCCGCCTGGGCCAGCGTGTCTGCCGTGCTGACCTCCCAACCTTTGTCGGTCATGCTCTCTATCAGCCGCTGCTGGCCGCTGCCCAGCGCGCCCACCATCAAGAGTCTTGCCTTGTTATCCATGTTATCCATTGTCGCTCGTCCCTTTCGAATCCTTCGACATTGAAGCAAGCGTCGGTTTCTTTTAATTACAATCAGCATGCAATTATGAAAGCGTTTTTCCTTTTGCTTGTCTTACTCCATTAGCCAACAGGAAGATTGTTTGGTTATATTCGTAATGAATGAGTTTATTTTTAAAATCAGTTAGATGCAGTAAAACATGCGATGGCAGAGCTACGATGTTGATGGTGTCGTCACCTCCTTTAGCGTCAGCGCCGAGACAGCTTGTAAAGATAGGTTACGAGAACGTTTTCAACAAGCCCAGACACGGCACTGTGCCGAATCGATTTGCTGGCGACCGGCGGGCTCTCCCTGCCGCGAATTCAGCGGTTCTGCTTCGGCCTGACTCCATCTCGTGTAAAATATGTACCGGTGACAACGCCCTGCCCAAGGAGGCATCGTGACATCTACGGATGAACTGGTGCTGGCCAGCGGTAACCCCGGCAAGATTCGGGAGTTCGGCCAGCTTTTCGCGTCCCTCGGGTTACGCATCAGACCCCAATCCGATTTCGGCGTGGCCGAGGTCGAGGAGACCGGCCTCACTTTCGTCGAAAATGCGCTGCTCAAGGCGCGCGAAGCCAGCCGGGCCAGCGGTTTGCCGGCACTGGCGGACGACTCCGGGCTCGAGGTGGATGCGCTTGCAGGGCAGCCGGGTATCTACTCGGCCCGCTTTGCCGGCGAACCCAAGAGCGATCGGCGCAACAATGCCAAGCTGCTCGAGTCGCTGAAGGGCATAACGGGCAGCGGCCGCAGCGCCCGCTACTGGTGCGCGCTGGTCTACCTGCGTCATGCCGACGACCCGGTGCCGCTGATCGTGCAGCGCAGCTGGGCGGGGGAGATCCTCGAGCAGCCACGCGGCGAGGGTGGCTTCGGCTATGACCCGCTGTTCTGGCTGCCTACGCAGGGCAAGAGCGTGGCGGAACTCGATGGCGAGGAGAAGAATCGCCTGAGCCATCGTGGCCGAGCCCTCGAGGCCATGTTGGCGGCCCTGCGCGAGACGTCCTGCCGCTGATGCCCACTTCGCCTCGAGATACGCCCGGGCTGCCGTCCTTGGCGCTCTACGTCCACGTGCCCTGGTGCGTGCGCAAGTGCCCCTACTGCGACTTCAACTCCCATGGCGTGGGGCGTGGTGCGGCGCTGCCCGAAGCGGAGTACCTGGCCGCCCTGCTGGCCGATCTCGACGCCGACCTGCCGCTGGTTGCGGGCCGCCCTCTGGTCAGCATCTTCATCGGCGGGGGAACGCCGAGCCTGATGTCGGCGGAATTCTATGCGCGCTTCTTCGATGCATTGGCGCAGCGGCTGCCGCTGGCCGACGACATCGAGATCACGCTGGAGGCCAACCCCGGCACCCTGGAGCGCGGTCGCTTCCAGGGCTATCGCCAGGCCGGCATCAACCGGCTCTCGCTCGGCGTCCAGAGCTTCCAGTCGGCCCAGTTGAGTGCCTTGGGGCGCATCCACAGCGGCGACGATGCGGTCGCCGCCGTACACGAGGCGCGTAGCGCCGGCTTCGACAACCTCAATCTCGACCTGATGCACGGCCTCCCCGACCAGACCCCGGCGCTGGCCCTGGCCGATCTGGAACGCGCGCTGGCGCTGGAGCCGGAGCACCTCTCCTGGTATCAGCTCACCCTCGAGCCCAATACCGAGTTTCACTCGCATCCGCCGGTTCTGCCTCACGAGGAGGTGCTGTGGGATATCCAGGACCTGGGCCACGAACGGCTCGAGGCGGCCGGCATGGTGCGCTACGAGATCTCCGCCTACGCGCGGCCAGGGCGACGCTCGCGACACAACCTCAACTACTGGCGCTTCGGTGACTACCTGGGCATCGGCGCCGGCAGCCACGGCAAGCTCAGTGTCGCCGGCGGCGAGTCGGGGCGGCTGCACATCGAACGCCGCTGGAAGACGCGCCAGCCCGAAGCCTATCTGCGGCGCCGCGAGGATCCGCGTGGCTTCGTTGCCGGTAGCAACGAGGTCAGCGATGCCGAACTGCCGCTGGAGTTCGCCATGAATGCCTTGCGCCTCGTCGAAGGCGTCGCCATGGCGGACTGGGCGGCGCATACCGGACGGCCGCCCAGGCTGCTCGGTGAACGGCTCGCGGCGGCGCGCAAAAAAGGACTTCTCGTGGAAGATGCGCAAAGGCTTCAGGCTTCGCCCCAAGGTCTATTATTCTTGAATGAGCTGCTGGCGCTCGTGAGTGAAGCTGGCACAGAATGAGCTCGTTCCCCTGATCCGGAGATTGTCCATGTTCAAAGCGTCTCGACTCGTTGCCCCTCTTGCCGCTGCCATCCTGCTCGTGGGCTGTGCAACGACCGATCCCTACTCGGGCCAGACCCAGCGCTCCAGCACCATGACCGGTGCCGGGGTCGGCGCGGCCGTGGGTGCCGCCGCCGGGGCGCTCTCGGGCAGCGGCAGCACCAGCCGTCGCGATCGGGCGCTGATCGGCGCGGCCGTGGGCGCCGCGGCCGGTGCCGGCATCGGCGCCTACATGGATCGCCAGGAGCAGCAGCTGCGTGAGAGCATGCGCGGCACCGGCGTCGAAGTGGAGCGTCGCGGCGACGACATCGTGCTCAACATGCCCAGCAGCGTGACCTTCGGCTTCGACTCCAGCGAGCTGACCGTGCAGGCGCGCAACGCCCTCAACGACGTGGCCAACGTGCTGACCCAGTACACCGATACCCGGGTCAACATCGCCGGACACACCGACAGCACCGGCAGTGTCAGCTACAACCAGCGTCTCTCCGAGCGTCGTGCCGAGTCGGTGGGCAACTACCTGGCCCAGTCCGGCGTGGCGCGCAATCGTCTCTACATGACCGGCTACGGCCCCAGCCAGCCGATTGCCACCAACGCCACCGAAGAGGGCCGCGCCCAGAACCGTCGCGTCGAGATCACGCTGACTCCCATCGAGTCGCAGTTCCAGTAAGCACGACGCCAGCGTGGCATCGGCAGGCCCGTCATCGCTCAGGTGACGGGCCTGCGCATTTCCGTTCCGAACCAGCCGAAGGCGATTCGCCATGCTCTCCTACCAGCATGCCTACCATGCCGGCAATTTCGCCGACGTCCACAAGCACCTCACCCTCTACGCGGTCATCGATCATCTGCTGCGCAAGGCCTCGCCGATCACCTTCTTCGACACCCATGCCGGGCGCGGTCTCTATCCGCTGGAGGCGAGCGAAACCCAGCGTCTGGGCGAGTATCGCCACGGCATGCTGCCGCTGTGGCAGGCGCGAGAGGCCCTGAACGACGAGCCGCTGCTGGCAAGCTGGCTCGAGGCGATTGCCGGTTTGCAGCCCAATCCCGGCTGTCTCGAGCGCTACCCGGGCTCGCCCTGGTGGCTGAGTCAGCGGCTGCGGCAGGACGATCGCCTGCAGCTGTTCGAGCTGCATCCCGGGGAGCATGAGCATCTGGCCCAGCAGGCGCTACCGACCAACGTGCGGCGCATCCACGCCGATGGCCTGGCGGGCTTGAGCGCCGCGCTGCCGGTGGCCACGCCCAGAGTGTGTGTACTGCTCGACCCCAGCTACGAGCTGAAGGCCGAGTACGCCGAGGTGGCCGTGAGCGTGCTGGGCGCCATGCGCAAGGCGCGCCATGCGGTGGTACTGGTGTGGTACCCGCTGCTGCCCGCGGCGCGCCATCTCGAGCTGCTGGAGCGGCTGCGCGACGGCGGGCTGCGCAAGATCTGGCGCAGCGAACTGACGCTGCGCGAGCCCGGCGAGGAGCGCGGCATGTACGGCAGCGGCATGCTGGTAGTGAACCCGCCCTGGGGGCTGGACGAGCGCCTTGCCGCTGCCATGGCGCGGGTCACGCCGCTGCTGGGCGAGACCAGCCGTTACAAGGCTGACTGGTGGGTGGGGGAGTAGCCTCTCTTGGCTTGCCGAAAAGAGATTACTTGCCGATACAGAAGCTGCCGAAGATTTCGCCCAGCAGGTCGTCGGCGCTGAACTCGCCGGTGATCTCGCCCAGCGCCTGCTGGGCGTCGCGCAGATCCTCCGCCAGCAGCTCGCCGGCGCCGTAGCCCGATAGCTGCTCCTCGCCGTTGCTGAGCGCCCGCTGCGCCCGGTCCAGGGCGTCCAGATGGCGGCGTCGGGCCGAGAAGCGCCCTTCGGTAGTGGCGGTGAACCCCATCACCGCCTTGAGGTGCGTCTTGAGGTCCTCCAGGCCTGCGCCGGTGCGCGCCGACAGGCGGATCACCGGCGTGGTGTCGGTGCCGTCGAAGCCTGCTTGCTCCTGGCTGGTATCGATCTTGTTGCGCACCAGGGTCAGGCGGGTCGGGTCGGGCAGGCGCGCGACGAACTCCGGCCAGATCGCCATGGGGTCGGTCGCCGCGGTGGTGGCGGCATCCACCAGCAGCAGCACGCGGTCGGCCTTCTCGATCTCGGCCCAGGCCCGGGCAACGCCGATCTGTTCCACCGCGTCCGGCGTGTCGCGCAGCCCCGCGGTGTCGATCACGTGCAGCGGCATGCCGTCCAGGTGAATGTGTTCACGCAGCACGTCGCGGGTGGTGCCGGCGATATCGGTGACGATGGCCGTCTCCTGCTCGGTAAGGGCATTGAGCAGGCTCGACTTGCCGGCATTGGGCCGACCGGCGATCACCACGTTCATGCCTTCACGCATCAGCGCCCCCTGGCCGGCGGCGGTGCGCACCTCGGCGAGCTCCGCCTGCACCGCGGCGAGCATCTCGGCCACTCGACCGTCGGCCAGGAAGTCGATCTCCTCCTCGGGGAAGTCGATGGCTGCCTCGACGTACATGCGCAGCTCGATGAGCTTGTCCACCAGGCTCGCCACCCGGCGCGAGAACTCCCCCTGTAGCGAGCGCAGGGCGTTCTCGGCGGCGCTCCTCGAACTGGCTTCGATCAGGTCGGCGATGGCCTCGGCCTGAGCCAGGTCGAGCTTGTCGTTGAGAAAGGCGCGTTCGGAGAACTCCCCCGGGCGGGCCAGGCGGGCACCGAGCTGCACGCAGCGCTCCAGCAGCAGGTCCATGATCACCGGTCCGCCGTGCCCCTGCAGCTCCAGCACGTGCTCGCCGGTGAAGGAGTGCGGTCCGGCGAAATAGAGCGCAATGCCTTCGTCGATGATGCCAGAAGCGCCGTGGAAGGCGCCGTAGTGGGCGCGTCGTGGCTCCGGAAGGTGACCCACCACGGCCTCGGCGATCGTGGCGCACAGAGGGCCCGATACGCGAATGATACCGACCCCGCCGCGCCCTGGCGGCGTGGCCAGTGCGGCGATGGTGTCCTGATGGTAGAGCCGCTCGGCCATGCGCCTTTTCCTCGCTGGTGAGGCCCAAACGCCGGACCCCTGCCGAGGCAGGGGTCCAGGTAGTGCCGCGACAGGGTTACTTGGTCTTCAAGCCCTTGCCGACGCTGGGGTCGTTCTCGATCTTGCGGGTAATGGCGTACTGCTGCGCAATCGAGATGATGTTGTTGACCACCCAGTAGATGACCAGGCCGGCCGGGAACCACAGGAAGAAGAAGGTGAAGACGATGGGCAGCATCTTCATGATCTTCGCCTGCATGGGGTCCGGCGGTGTCGGGTTGAGCAACTGCTGCACGTACATCGACACGCCCATCAGGATCGGCAGGATGAAGTAGGGGTCCTTCATCGACAGATCCTGGATCCAGAACATGAAGGGCGCGTGGCGCAGCTCCACCGACTCCAGCAACATCCAGTAGAGGGCGATGAACACCGGCATCTGTACCAGAATCGGCAGACAGCCGCCCAGAGGGTTGATCTTCTCCTTCTGGTAGAACTTCATCATCTCCTGGGACATCTTCTGGCGGTCGTCGCCGTACTGCTCCTTGAGGCGCTGCATCTCCGGGCCCAGCTTGCGCATGCGGGCCATCGACTTGTAGGCCTTGGCGGAGAGCGGCCACATGGCCAGTTTGACCAGAATGGTCAACAGCACGATGGACCAGCCCCAGTTGCCGATCAGGCTGTGAATCTGGTCGAGCAGCCAGAACAGCGGATTGGCGATGAACCACAGCCAGCCGAAATCGACGGTAAGGCGCAGATGGGGCGCCACTTGTTCGAGATAATCCTGAACCTTGGGGCCCACATAGAGGGTAGCGCCCAGGCGCGCCTCGCCATCTGCCGCCACCGTGGTCACCGGGCCGGCGAAAGCCGCGACGTTGCGGTTGCGCGAGTCGGTGGTGGCGTACTGCAGGTTCTGCTGGTTCTGGGGCGGCGCCCAGGCCGAGACGAAATAGTGCTGGATGATCGCGACCCAGCCGCCCTGAACGTCACGGTTGTTGAAGCGTCCGCGCTGGATATCGTCGAATCCGACTTTCTGGTAGCGCTCGTCCGGAGACGAGTAGGCTGCCCCGAGGTAAGAGCTCATGCCCAGCGCCACGCCCGCCGAGGGGTCGGGGCTGTTGTCCCTGGCCAGCTGACCGATGAAACGGGCGGTGACCGGCGCTTCGGTGTTGTTGGCCAGGTAGTAGCTGACCTCGACCGCATAGCTGCCGCGCTCGAAGGAGAAGCGCTTGATCACGTCGACGCCGTTCACTTCGCCGTGCAGGTCCACGTCCAGACGACCCTCGCCGTCGGCCAGGCGATAGCTGGTGTTCTCCGGGGTGAAGCCGATGCGTCCCCCGTGCCCGTCCAGCTGCAGGCCCGAGCGCGCCACGTAGCTGCGCGTCTCGTTGTCCGAGAGCAGTACGTAGGGGCGGTCGGAGCCCAGCGTCATACGATGGCGGGGCAGTGCCGCATAGACGATGTCTCCCCCCTGGGGGTCGATGCGCACGTCGAGCACGTCGGTCACCACGGCGACCAGGTCGCGGGTGCTGGTCGGCTCGGCAGGCTCCGCCGGCATGTCGCCGGTCATCTCCTGCTCCGCCCTGGGGGCGGCCGGCACGGCCAGCGCGTCGTCATCGGGCGCCTGCGCCTCGCCGGGTGCCGGGGCGGTGATGGTGGGAGCATCAGGCTCAGGAGCAACCTGGCCATAATCCTGGTTCCACTGTACCACCAGCAGGTAGGTGAGCACGGCCAGTGGAATCAGCAATAGGAGTCGTTTTACGTCCATGAGGGGTCTGCCCGGTGGGTAGTGAACATGCCGCTGGAACGAGATCCGCTGCCATGTGAAAGAGGGCGACAGCCTGCCGGGGCAGGCCATCGAAGCGGAGACTAATACCGCATCCGGTCAGGAGGTCATCGACTTCTGCGCGTCACGCTCCAGGCGCCGCCACATGCCGAAAAGCTGGCGATGCAGCGTGGCCTTGTCCAGTTCGCTCGCGCCGCGACGTGCCAGCAGGACGATATCCACGGCGGGTAATGAGCGCTGGCGCAGACGTACGGATTCGCGCACCACACGTTTCAGGCAGTTGCGATCCACGGCTCTGCGGACGTTCTTCTTGCTGATGACCAGGCCAAGGCGGGGGTGGTCCAGTCCATTGGGGCACGCCAGGGCCATTAGCCCCTTGCCATGTACCTTGAGTGCAGCGTGATCGAAAACGTATCGATAATCCCCGGCAGTCAGCAGTCGCAGCTGTTTGGGGAAACCATGACCGGACACGCGCAATCCGCGATCAGGCGCTCAGACGCTTGCGGCCCTTGGCGCGGCGGCGAGCCAGAACGGCACGACCATTCTTGGTAGCCATGCGAGCACGGAAGCCGTGGACACGCTTGCGCTTCAGAACGCTGGGTTGAAAGGTGCGTTTCATAACTCTTGATTCCCACGTGGTTTGTTGACGGATCGTCTTACAGGAATGCCCTGGCTCCCGACAGGAACCAGGGGCAGATTCGGTTCAAGACCGGAAATTGTAGAGACTTCGGCTGCCCGACGCAATTGTTCCTCACGCTCCCGCATCACCACAGGGCGTCCGCAGCGATCGCCGCTGTAGCAAACATCATAGGATGTTTTCTTGAACCTACTGTGACTAATAATGGGGATCGCTTCTGTTGATAAAGTGATATTCACCTTTCCTATCAGAGGCCTGCCCGTTGGCTGAGTCTGTGGAAAAGCGTTGGGGAAGGCGTGCTCATGCTGTGATTCGACTGCTGATGACTACCTGACTCATCCACAGGTCGAGGTGGTCCGCGGTTGATGAACAGAATGATCACGGGTGCCGCGAGGGCTTTTCCACAGCCATGTTCCGGCAGTTTCCGCTGTGGATAACCCGGCGGGCGAAGGATACAATGTCCGGTCACGCATCAACGGGTAATGGTGAGGTCGAGTGTCTCTTGCTCTCTGGCAACAGTGTCTGGATTACCTGCAGGACGAGCTGAATGCCCAGCAGTTCAATACCTGGATTCGCCCGCTTCAAGCCGAGGAGGGCGAAGCCAACGAGCTGCGACTGCTGGCGCCCAACCGCTTCGTGCGCGACTGGGTCGGCGACAAGTATGCCAAGCGTATCAATGAGCTGCTCAGGGAGCTGGCGCCTGCCAAGCCGCCGCGGGTGGTGCTGGCCGTGGGCAGTCGCACGGTGGCGGCGGTCAAGCCGCAGACGCGCGAGCTCGGCGCTCCGGTCTCGGCCAATCCACACTCTCCCCTGGCGCCTGCCGTTCAGGTGCCGCCTCGTGGCGACATCGGCGATGAGCGCGAGATCGACCAGCTGCGCGAGGAGGGCGCCACGGCACGTCGCGGCGGCAGCGAGCGCGAAGTGCAGGTCGAGGGCAGCCTCAAGCACAGCAGCGGCCTCAACCCCAGCTTCACCTTCGAAACCTTCGTCGAGGGCAAGTCCAACCAGCTGGCTCGAGCCGCCTCGCGGCAGGTCTCGGAGAACCCCGGTGGCGCCTACAACCCGCTGTTCCTCTATGGCGGCGTCGGCCTGGGCAAGACCCACCTGATGCACGCCGTAGGCAATGCCCTGGCCTCGAGGCGCGAGAACGCCCGGGTGGTCTATCTGCACTCCGAGCGCTTCGTGGCGGACATGGTCAAGGCACTGCAGCTCAACGCCATCAACGATTTCAAGCGTTTCTATCGCAGCGTCGATGCGCTGCTGATCGACGACATCCAGTTCTTCGCCGGCAAGGAGCGCTCCCAGGAGGAGTTCTTCCACACTTTCAATGCCTTGCTCGAGGGCGGTCAGCAGATGATCCTCACCTCGGACCGCTACCCCAAGGAGATCAGCGGGGTCGAGGAGCGCCTCAAGTCGCGCTTCGGCTGGGGGCTGACCGTGGCCATCGAGCCGCCGGAGCTGGAAACCCGGGTCGCCATCCTGATGAAGAAGGCCGATCAGGCCAAGGTGGATCTGCCCCACGATGCCGCTTTCTTCATTGCCCAGAAGATTCGCTCCAACGTGCGAGAGCTGGAGGGGGCGCTGAAAAAAGTCATTGCCGACTCCCATTTCATGGGCAAGCCTATCACTCAGGATTTCATTCGCGAGTCGTTGAAGGATCTGCTGGCGCTGCAGGACAAGCAGGTGGGCGTCGACAACATTCAGCGAACCGTGGCCGAGTACTACAAGATCAAGCTCGCCGACCTGCTCTCCAAGCGCCGTTCGAGATCGGTGGCCAGGCCGCGTCAGGTCGCCATGGCCCTGGCCAAGGAGCTGACCAATCACAGCCTGCCGGAAATCGGCGACGCCTTCGGCGGACGTGATCACACTACCGTATTGCATGCCTGTCGCAAGGTGCAGGCACTGCAGGAGGAGAGCGCGGACATCCGCGAGGACTACAAGAACCTGCTGCGGCTCTTGACCAGCTGAGCGCAGGTTCGCCAGGACGTCTGACATCAATGCCCGACACCCATCTACAGGACTAGACGTGGAGCCGACATGAGATTTTCCATTACCCGTGAAGCGCTGCTGCGGCCGCTGGCGCTGGTGGCTGGCGTGGTAGAGCGCCGCCAGACCCTGCCGGTGCTGTCCAACGTGCTGATCCAGGTCGACCAGGAGCAGGTGGCTCTCACCGGTACCGACCTCGAGGTCGAACTCATCGGTCGCACGGCCGCCTCTCAGGTCGAGGTGCCGGGAGCCATCACCGTGCCTGCCCGCAAGCTGATGGACATCTGCAAGTCGCTGCCCGATCAGGCCGAACTGCAGTTCAGCCTGGAAGACGGGCGCGCCGTGCTGCGCAGCGGTCGCTCCCGCTTCACCTTGTCGACGCTGCCGGTGGCGGAGTTTCCCAACATTGAGGACAGCGCCGGGGACGTCGAGCTGAGCCTGCCGCGTGGCACGCTCAAGCACCTGATCGATGCCACCTCCTTTGCCATGGCCCAGCAGGACGTGCGCTACTACCTCAACGGCATGCTGCTGGAGCTGCGTGCGGGCCTGGTGCGTACCGTGGCCACCGACGGCCACCGGCTGGCGGTCTGCTCGCGCCCGGCCGAGATCCAGGTCGAGCCGGCACGCAAGCTGATCGTGCCACGCAAGGGCGTGCTGGAGCTGGTGCGGCTGCTCGACGACAGCGACGAGCCGGTGACACTGACGCTCAGCGCGAGCCACGTGCGCGCCCATACCGGCGACTTCACCTTCACCTCGAAGCTGGTCGACGGCAAGTTCCCCGACTACGAACGGGTGGTGCCGCGCGGCGGCGACAAGGTCTTCATCGCCGAGCGTGCCGAGCTGCGTCAGGTGCTCTCGCGCACCTCCATTCTCTCCAACGAGAAGTATCGTGGCGTGCGGCTGCATCTGCAGGAGGGCAATCTGCAGGTCATGGCCAACAACCCCGAGCAGGAGGAAGCCGAGGAAAACGTCGCGGTCGAGTACGGCGGCGATTCGCTCGAAATCGGCTTTAATGTCGGCTATCTCATTGATGTGCTTAATGTTATTGGTGAAGATCGGGTGCAGATGACGCTCGCCGATTCCAATAGCAGCGCCTTGATGGAAGAGCCTGGTGGCGGCGATGCCATGTATGTCGTCATGCCCATGCGCCTCTAGGAGCGATGATCGCGTGCTTGCGCCGACTCTCGCACCGCAGCAGCGCATGATCGGGTCAGCGAATGCCGCTCCCACCTCTCTGGGCACCCTGTCGCAGCGAATGCCGGCCGGGTGCCACCGCCACGCCCTGCGTTTCGCTGCATGCTGATCGAACGCCTGGCCTTCACCGGCTTGCGGAATCTGGCCCCGCTCGATGTCACGCCGAGCCCCGGCATCAATCTGATCGTGGGACGCAACGGCAGCGGCAAGACCAGCCTGCTCGAGGGGCTGCACATTCTTGGCATGGGGCGCTCTTTCCGCACACGGCAGCTGAAGCACGCCATCGGCCATGACGCGCCGGAAATGACGCTGTTTGCCCGGCTCGAAGGTACACCGCCCGTACCCATCGGCATACGTCGGGAGCGTGAGGGCGGCGAGCTCGAGATGCGCATGGCGGGGGAGCGGGTGCCCCGCCTGGCGCAGCTCATCGAGGCCCTTCCCCTGCAGCTGGTCAACCCCGACGCCTTCCGCCTGCTCGAGGGGGCACCGGCCGGGCGTAGAGAGTTTCTCGACTGGGGAGTGTTTCACGTGAAACATGACTTCTACGACGCCTGGCGCCGCGCCAAGCGTGCGTTGAAGCATCGGAATGCACTCCTCAGGCATGATAGAATGGACGTCAATAGCCTGGCTGCCTGGGAACAGGAGCTGGCCCACTGGGGTGAGCGCGTCGATGCGCTGCGCCGCGAGTGGATGGCAAGCTTCGTTCCGGTATTCGAGGAAACGCTCGGGCGGCTGATCGAACTGCCCGACTTGCGCTTGCGCTATTCCCGCGGCTGGGACAAGCAGCGCACCCTGCAAGAAGTGCTGGAACAGGGCCGCGAGCAGGATTTCCACATGGGCTTCACTCAGCAGGGGCCCCAGCGTGCCGACCTCAGAATACGGCTGGGGCGACGGCCCGCGGTGGAGGTGCTGTCGCGCGGGCAGCAGAAATTGGTAGTGAGTGCGCTCAAGCTGGCGCAAGGAAGGCTGCTTGAGCTGTCGACAGGGCGTAACTGCCTTTACCTGATCGACGACTTGCCTGCAGAGCTCGATGCCGAGCATCGGCGTGTCTTTTGCCGCCTGCTCGAGACCATGCGCTGCCAGGCATTCATCACGAGTGTCGAACACGATGCCCTGGTGGGGCCATGGGAGCCCCATACGCCCATCGCGATGTTTCACGTGAAACAAGCGGCTTCCGGTGCAGGGCAGCTAGTGCCTGAGGCACAGATAGACTTCATCATGGAGTAGTCAATGAGCGAACAAGCTTACGACTCATCGAGCATCAAGGTTCTCAAGGGCCTGGATGCCGTGCGAAAGCGTCCCGGCATGTACATCGGCGATACCGATGACGGGACAGGTCTGCACCATATGGTGTTCGAGCTGGTGGACAACTCCATCGATGAAGCCCTGGCCGGATACTGCAGCGAAGTGCGCGTGATCATCCACCCTGACGAATCCATCACCGTCAGTGACAATGGTCGCGGCGTGCCTACCGACATCCACGAGGAAGAGGGCGTGTCGGCGGCGGAAGTGATCATGACGGTGCTGCACGCCGGCGGCAAGTTCGACGACAACTCCTACAAGGTGTCGGGCGGGCTTCACGGTGTCGGCGTCTCGGTGGTGAATGCGCTGTCCGAGGAGCTCAAGCTGACAATCTGGCGGGCCGGACAGGTGCATGAGCAGATCTACCGCCACGGCGTGCCCCAGGCGCCGCTCAGCGTGGTCGGCAAGACGGAAAAGACCGGTACCCGGGTGCACTTCAAACCCTCCCCCGATACCTTCGCCAATATCGAGTTTCACTACGATATCCTGGCCAAACGCCTGCGCGAGCTCTCCTTCCTCAACTCCGGGGTGGCGATTCGCCTGACCGATGAGCGCAGCGGCAAGGAGGAGCTGTTCCACTACGAGGGCGGGCTGAAGGCGTTCGTCAATCACCTCAACAGCAACAAGACCGTGCTCAACCCCGTGTTTCACTTCGAAGCCGAGCGAGAGGACGGCGTGGTGGTCGAGGTGGCGATGCAGTGGAACGACTCGTTCGCCGAGAATATCTTCTGTTATACCAATAACATACCGCAGCGCGACGGTGGAACTCACCTGGCCGGTTTCCGTGCGGCACTGACCCGTACCTTGAATGGCTACATCGAGTCCGAAGGGCTGCTCAAGAAGTCCAAGGTGGCCACCTCGGGTGACGATGCCCGTGAAGGCCTGACGGCGATCATTTCGGTCAAGGTGCCGGATCCCAAGTTCTCCTCCCAGACCAAGGACAAGCTGGTCTCTTCCGAGGTCAAGACCGCGGTGGAACAGGAGATGGGCCGCCTGTTCTCGGACTATCTGATCGAGAACCCCAACGACGCGAAGTCGATCGTCAACAAGATGCTCGACGCCGCCCGTGCCCGCGAAGCGGCGCGCAAGGCGCGCGACATGACCCGCCGCAAGGGCGCGCTGGACATCGCCGGTCTGCCGGGCAAGCTGGCCGACTGCCAGGAGAAGGACCCGAGCCTCTCCGAACTGTTCCTGGTCGAGGGCGACTCGGCCGGCGGCAGTGCCAAACAGGGCCGTGACCGCCGCACCCAGGCGATTCTGCCGCTCAAGGGCAAGATCCTGAACGTCGAGAAGGCGCGCTTCGACAAGATGCTCTCTTCCGCCGAGGTAGGCACCTTGATCACCGCGCTGGGTTGCGGCATCGGGCGCGAGGAGTTCAATCCGGACAAGCTGCGCTACCACTCGATCATCATCATGACCGACGCGGACGTCGACGGCTCGCACATTCGTACGCTGCTGCTGACCTTCTTCTTCCGTCAGATGTCGCAGCTGATCGAGCGTGGGCATGTCTTCATCGCCCAGCCGCCGCTGTACAAGATCAAGCGGGGCAAGCAAGAGACCTACCTCAAGGACGAACAGGCGCTGATCGACTACCTCACCACCACGGCGATGGACGGCGCCCGGCTCTACGTCAACCCGGAAGCGCCGCCCGTCACCGGTGCGCAGCTGGAATCGCTGGTCGGCCAGTACCGTGACGTGATGAAGCGGATCGACCGCCTGTCGCGCGTCTATCCCAACGAGGTGCTGCGCAAGGTGGTTCACGCCGCGCGCCTGGAGGGTGAAGCGAGCCTCAAGGATCGCGTCACCATGCAGAACTGGATCGCCTACCTGCAGCAGGAGATGGATGCGCTGGTCGCTTACGAAGGCGGCCCGCGCTATACCTTCCGCCTCGAAGAGGACACCGAGCGCGAGCTGTTCCTGCCCGCGGTCACGCTGACGGCCCACGGCGTAAGCTCCGACTACGTCTGGGGCATCGACTTCTTCACCAGCGCCGACTATCGCGCCATGGCAGCGCTTGGCGAAACGCTGGACGGTCTCCTCGAAGAGGGCGCCTACATTGCCCGGGGCGAGCGCAAGAAGACGGTAAGCACCTTCTACCAGGCTCTCGAGTGGCTGATGGCCGAGGCGCAGCGCGGCCTGGCAGTACAGCGCTACAAGGGGCTGGGCGAGATGAACCCGGACCAGCTGTGGGAAACCACCATGGATCCCGAGACGCGGCGCCTGCTGCGCGTCTCCATCGAGGATGCAGTGGCCGCCGACATGATGTTCAACACGTTGATGGGCGACGAAGTGGAACCTCGCCGCGCCTTCATCGAAAGCAACGCGCTGGTGGCCAATCTGGACGTGTGATGGATGGCGGCGATGTTTCACGTGAAACAGCGCGCTGCCCAGCGTAAGCAAAAAAGCCGACCCTTCGAGGTCGGCTTTTTCATGCGGGGTACTCAGGTCAGTACGGCTGTTCCAAGTCTTTTACGAAAAGCGCCTAGGCCTGGCTTAGCAGCCAATCGGCAAATGCGGCCAGGTCGTTGAAAATCTGTGCGTTTTCCAAACCCGACCCGTTTGCCTCGGTGCGGCTGCCCTTGCCGGTGCGCACGAGCACGGAACGACAGCCCATCGACTCTCCCGCCTGTAGATCGCGCAGGCTGTCGCCCACTATCCAGCTGCCTTTCAGGCTATCCAGCCCCAGCCTGGTGCGTATCTCTTCGAGCAGGCCGGGCCGGGGCTTGCGACAGTTGCAGCCGTCGTCCGGGCCGTGGGGGCAGTAGGCGATATGGGCAATCTCGCCACCGGCAGCCGCCACCAGCCGTTCGAGCTCGGCGTGCATCGTGGCCAGGGTGGTCTCGTCATAGTAGCCGCGAGCGATGCCGGACTGGTTGGTGGCGATGGCCACCTGCCAGCCAGCGCGGCTCAGCCGCGCTATCGCCTCGATGGAAGAGGGGTAGGGAATCCACTCGTCGAGAGATTTGATGTAGGCGTCGGAGTCGCGATTGATGACACCGTCGCGGTCGAGAATCACGAGTCGGGGTGCGTTGGGCATCTTGCACCATAGGCAGTCGAGTGAAGGGCAAGTGTTTCACGTGAAACGCCTCGTGCCAAGCATGCTCGTGCGGCCGGGATGTTTCACGTGAAACACGAAGGTGGCGTCGGTTCGTAGCAAGCCAAGGCGCAGGGCATGAAAAAGCCGGCCGGGCTATGCCCGACCGGCTTCGGCAGCCCTCTTACTGCTGCAGCAGTGCGATATCTGCCACTTCGAGGAACAGCGCCTGCAGGCCGGCCAGCAGCGTCAGGCGGTTGCGGCGCACGTCGTCGTCGTCGGCCATGACCATGACGTCATCGAAGAAGGCGTCCACCGGGGCGCGCAGGCCGGCGAGAATATCCAGCGCCTCGCGGTAGCGCCCTTCGCTGAACAGTGGCAGCACACGCTCGCGACTGGTGGCGACGGCCTCGTACAGCGTGCGCTCGGCCGACTCTTGCAGCAGTGCTTCGTTCACCTGCATGCCGAGTTCACCGGCCTGCTTGGCCAGGATGTTGGACACCCGCTTGTTGGCGGCGGCCAGGGCCGCGGCCTCCTCGCGCTGGGTGAAGACGTGAACCGCACGCATGCGGCGGGCAAAATCCAGCGGCTTGGTCACCGGACGTGCACGCACGGCCAGGTAGACCTCGGCGGGAATGCCTTCGTCCTGACCCCAGGCACGGAAACGGTCGAGCATGTAGCCCAGCACCTCGTTGACCAGCTTCTCCGCGTAAGGCAGCTCCTGGTGCTGTGCGGCGGCCAGCTCCAGCAGCTCGCGCAGGTCGAGATCCAGCTCGCCCTTGATCATGATGTTGAGCACGCCGATGGCGGCGCGACGCAGGGCGAAGGGGTCCTTGGTGCCGCTGGGGCGCTGGCCGATACCGAAGATACCGGTCAGGGTGTCGAGGCGGTCGGCCAGGGCCAGGGCCTGGCCGGTGCGGCAGGCGGGGATCCCGTCGCCGGCGAAGCGCGGCAGGTACTGCTCCTCGAGAGCCTGGGCCACTTCGGCCGGTTCGCCGTCGTGGGTGGCGTAATAGCGCCCCATGATGCCTTGCAGCTCGGGGAACTCGAGCACCATCTCGGTGACCAGGTCGCACTTGGCCAGCTCGGCGGCACGGCGTGCCTGGGCCACGTCGCCGTTGATGCGGCCGGCAATGAAGGCGGCCACGGCGGCGCTGCGGTGCGCCTTGTCGGCCAGGGTGCCGAGCTGCTGCTGGAACACCACGTTGGCCAGGCCGGGGATGCGTGCCGCCAGTGGCTGCTTGCGGTCGGTGTCGTAGAAGAAGGCGGCATCGGCCAGCCGCGGACGAATGACCTTCTCGTTGCCTTCGATCACCTGCTGCGGATCCTGGCTGTCGATGTTCGCGATGGTGATGAACTGCGGCTTGAGCCGGCCCTGGTCGTCGAGCAGGTGGAAGTATTTCTGGTTGGCCTTCATCGACGAGATCAGGCACTCCGCCGGCACCTCGAGGAAGCGCTCGTCGAAGCTGCCCGCCAGGGCCACCGGCCATTCCACCAGGCCGCTCACTTCGATGAGCAGGGCCTCGTCGATCACCGCCTGGGCATCCTGCACCTCGGCCTCGGCCAGCACCTGCTCGCGGATACGCTCGCGACGACGGTCGCGATCGGCCAGTACCCAGGCCTGCTCGAGGGTGGCCAGGTAGTCGTCCGCATGGGCCAGCGCGATGGCCTCGGGGGCATGGAAGCGGTGGCCGCGGGTAGTGCGGCCCGAGGTTAGGCCCAGCGCCTGGGCTTCCACCACCTCGCTGCCGTAGAGCATCACCAGCCAGTGCACGGGGCGCGAGAACTCGACCCGCGAGGCGCCCCAGCGCATGTTCTTGGGCACCGGCAGGGCGGCAATGGCCTTGTCGACGATGGCCGGCAGCAGCCGTGTGGTGGCTTCGCCCTGCTGTTGCTCGCGATAGCCGAGCCAGGTGCCCTTGTCGGTCTCAAGGTGGATCAGGTCGGCAACGGCGACGCCGCAGGAGCGGGCGAAGCCTTCGGCGGCCTTGGTCGGCTGGCCGTCCTTGTAGGCGGCGGCCAGGGCCGGGCCGCGGCGCTCGACCTCGCGGTCGGGCTGCTTGTCGGCCAGCTCCATCACCTGCACTGCCAGGCGGCGTGGCGTGGCGTAGGCGCGAATGTCGCCGAAGGCGATCTCGGCCTCGCTGAGGCCGCGACGAATGCCTTCGGCCAGGGCATCGGAGAGCGTGTCGATGGCACTCGGCGGCAACTCCTCGACGCCCAGCTCGATCAGAAACGTATTGGCAACCATCACGCGTCTCCCTGTTCGGCGTTCATGTCCTGGGCCAGCAGCTCCTGGCGCAGGGCTTCGGGGGCCAGCGGGAAGCCGGCGGCCTTGCGCGAGGCGTAATAGGCGTGGGCCACGTCGCGGGCCATGGTGCGCACACGCAGGATGAAACGCTGCCGCTCGGTCACCGAGATGGCGTGGCGGGCATCCAGCAGGTTGAAGGTATGGGAAGCCTTGAGCACCTGCTCATAGGCCGGTAGCGGCAGTCCCGCCTCGAGCAGCTTGGTGCACTCGCGCTCGTGGTGGTCGAAGGCATTGAACAGGACCGGCACGTCGGCATGCTCGAAGTTGTAGGCCGACTGCTCCCGCTCGTTCTGCAGATAGACGTCGCCGTAGGTGACCTTGGTGCCGTCCGGGGCGATGGTCCACACCAGATCGTAGACGCTGTCGACGTTCTGCAGGTACATGGCGATGCGCTCGAGACCGTAGGTGAGCTCGCCGGTGACGGGGTAGCACTCGAGCCCGCCGGCCTGCTGGAAGTAGGTGAACTGGGTCACCTCCATGCCGTTGAGCCAGACCTCCCAGCCCAGACCCCAGGCGCCCAGGGTCGGTGACTCCCAGTTGTCCTCGACGAAGCGAATGTCATGCACCAGCGGGTCGATGCCGAGGCGCTCGAGCGAGCCCAGGAAGCGCTCCTGCAGATCGGCGGGGGAGGGCTTCATCACCACCTGGAACTGGTAGTAGTGCTGCAGGCGGTTGGGGTTTTCGCCATAGCGACCGTCGGTGGGGCGACGGGAAGGCTGCACGTAGGCGGCATTCCAGGTTTCCGGGCCGATGGAGCGGAGGAAGGTAGCGGGGTGGAAGGTGCCGGCCCCAACCTCCATGTCCAGCGGCTGGAGCACCACGCAGCCGTGTTCGGCCCAATACTGTTGCAGGGCGAGTATCAGACCCTGAAATGTGGTCGCGTCTGGCGTCGACCCTTGAGCCGAGGTCGACGAAGGTGTCGAGAGCGTCTGCGACGGGTTTGACGAGGGAGTCATTGCGGAAGCACCGTTGGCCATGAATTCACAGGGCGTCAAGTATACAATCACAGGCACATGGGTTATAGGCGCAGCGCTTGCGCCCCAGCGAGGTATACATGATCGTAGTGACAGGTGGCGCCGGCTTCGTCGGCTCGAATCTGGTCAAGGCCCTCAACGAGCGTGGGCGCAACGACGTGCTGGTCGTCGATGATCTCTCCGACGGTACCAAGTTCGTCAACCTGGCGGACTGCACCCTGGGCGACTATCTCGACAAGGACGACTTCCGTGCCCGCGTCGAGGCGGCGCTACGCGGCGAGCCCTCGCGCCTGCCGCCGATCGAAGCGATCTTCCACGAGGGGGCCTGCTCGGACACCACCGAATGGGACGGCCGCTTCATGCTCGACAACAACTTCGAGTACTCCAAGGTGCTGCTGCACTACTGCCAGCAGCAGGGCATTCCCTTCCTCTATGCCTCGTCGGCGGCCACCTACGGCGGCAGCCAGGTGTTTCGCGAGGAGCCGGAATACGAGAAGCCGCTCAACGTCTACGGCTACTCCAAGCTGCTGTTCGACCAGTATGTGCGTCAGCACTGGGATGAGTTCACCAGCCAGGTGGTGGGGTTTCGCTACTTCAACGTCTACGGCCCGCGGGAGCAGCACAAGGGCAAGATGGCGAGCGTGGCCTACCACAACCACACCCAGATTTCGGCGGGTCAGGGCCTCAGGCTGTTCGGCGGCTGGGACGGCTATGAAGCGGGCATGCAGAGCCGCGACTTCGTCTATGTCGGCGACGTGGTGAACGTCAACCTGTGGTTCCTCGACAACCCCGACAAGTCGGGCATCTTCAATCTCGGCTCCGGTCGGGCCGAGCCGTTCAAGGCCATCGCCGAGGCGGTCATCGACTTCCATGGCCGCGGGCGCATCGAGTACATCGACTTTCCCGATGAGCTCAAGGGGCGCTATCAGAGCTATACCCGTGCCGACATCACGCGCCTGCGCGAGGCCGGCTACGAGGATGAGTTCCGCACCGTGGCCGAGGGTGTGAAGGCCTATCTCGAGTGGCTGGCCGGGGCCAGGGGATGAGCCAGGCGGCTGCCGCCACCGCCCCGCGTATCCTGGTGGTCGGCCCCTCCTGGGTCGGCGACATGGTCATGGCCCAGAGTCTGTTCATGACCCTCAAACAGGATCAGCCGGGGTGCCGCATCGGTGTGGTGGCACCGGGCTGGTCGCAGCCGATTCTGGAGCGCATGGCGGAGGTCGATGAGGTGGCGAGCCTGGATGTCGGCCATGGCGAATTCGGCTGGTCGATCCGGCGTGCGCTGGCCGGGCGGCTGCGCGGACGCTTCGACCGGGCCATCGTGCTGCCGCGCTCCTGGAAATCGGCCCTGGTGCCGTTCCTGGCCCGGATTCCGCGTCGCACCGGCTTCACCGGTGAGCAGCGCTATGGCCTGCTCAACGATCGCCGCGAACTCGACAAGACCCTGCTGGACCAGACCGTCAAGCGCTTCGTGGCGCTGGGGCTGACGGCCGAGGAAGCCCGGCGCGGCGATTTCGCCATTCCCCGGCCGCGTTTGCGGGTCGACTCGGACAATCTCGATGAGCTGCGCACGCGTCTGGGACTGACCACACGGCCGGCCGTCGGCATGATGCCCGGGGCCGAGTACGGGCCGGCCAAGCAGTGGCCGCTTGGCCATTTTCGCGAGCTTGCCGAGCGGCTGGTGGACGAGGGCTTCGAGGTTCGCGTGATGGGTGGCCCCAAGGATGTCGCCGCCGGGGCGGCGATTGCCGAAGGCCTGCCATACGTTCACAACCTGTGCGGACAGACCCGGCTGGCCGATGCGGTCGATCTGCTCGCCGACTGCCAGCAGGTCGTGACCAACGACTCCGGGCTGATGCACGTGGCCGCGGCGGTGGGCACTCGTGTGCATGCGCTTTATGGTTCGTCGTCGCCGGCCTATACGCCGCCGCTCACCGACAGGGCCGAGATTCACACCCTGGGGCTCGGCTGTTCACCCTGCTTCGAGCGGACCTGTCCGCTGGGGCACACCAACTGCCTGGTGCAGCTGTCGCCCCAGCGGGTGCTGGCCGCTGTCCTGAAGGCCGCCGACGCCGCCGTCATCGTGCGCGGCTGAGCGCATCACTGCACGTCGGCCGGGCGCTCGCCGGTGGTATCGTCCGGTGCCTCCACGACCTGCTCCTGGGGCGTCTCCTCCTCGTTCTCCTGGCGCGGCGGCGCCAGTCCCTCCCAGAGACGTTCCTGCAGCGCGATCTCCTCGCGCATGCGGTCGTTGACGTACTGCTTGCCGTGCTCCTCGAGCAGCGTCGGCTCATTCGACAGCAGCGAGACACCGAGCCCGGCCCGGTGCCAGTCGATGGTGAAGCCCATGGCCTCGAGCACCGTCGGGAAGACGTCCACCATGGAGGCCTCGCGGCTCTCGCGCCCCACGGGAATGCCCGGCCCCAGCAGCATGAAGGTGTTGTCGCGCTCGCCCTGGATCAGCTGTTCCCAGGCCGAAACGCGCATGGTCAGGTGATCGCTGGCAATCACCACGATGGTGTTGTCGAGCAGCCCTTCGGCGTCGGCGCGCTCGAGGAAATCGCGCGCCAGCCAGGCCGAGCACTCGACCGAGTAGAGGATGTCCACGCCGTCGAATTCGCCCTGCCTGTCGATGCAGGACTGGGCCGGGTAACCGCGCGGCGCATGGCCGGCAATGGTGAGGTTGATCAACCCCCAGGGGCGCCCAGTCTCGTTGAGGCGGCGCAGCTCCTCTAGCGTGAAGTCATAGAGCGAGTCGTCGTAGAGCCCCCAGTTGTTGACGTACTCCGGGTCGTCCAGCAGAGGCTGCAGGTCTTCACGCCCGAGCACGGTATCGAAGCCGTGCCCCTTGTAGAAAAGGCCCTTGCCGGCAAAGGCCGTGCTGGCTCCGCCCAGGTAGCTGAGCTCATAGCCCTGTTCGGAGAGCAGATCGCCCAGGCAGTCGACGCCGGGTACCACCTTTTCCAGTGGCGAGAACTGGCGGTCGTGCAGCAGTCCGGCCGGCATCAAGGGGGTGCCGCACTGGCTGGCGATCATGCCGGCCATGGTCCAGCCGGTATTGTCGATCTGTCGGACGCCCTCGTAGACCAGGCCGTGTTCGCCGATGGCATCCAGATCGGCGTATGCATCGCCGAAGCGCTCCCGGTCGGCATAGGTGCGCTCGATGCTCTCCAGGTACATGAACAGCAGATTGGGCGGGTCCTCGGGCGTCTCGAGCAGGATCGGCTCGACGTATTGGCGCTCGAGCCAGGCGCCGGGCTTGGTGACGATGGCAGCGCCGCGCTGGCCCACACCGTAGAGCAACGGGTTGCTGGCCAGTAACACCAGGGCGAGGAAGGGCTCGGCCCGGCGCCAGCGGCGGTCATGCCGTACGAGCCAGATGAACGAGCCCAGTAGAACCGCCATCGCCAAGGTATACGTGAAGGCGGCACCGATGCGGCTGACGCCGCCATGCTCGGCCATACCGGCCTGCAGGTGGAAGAAGACCGCAGCCAGGTCGACGATGCCGAAGCTCTCGGTCAGGTAGATGTAGAGCCCCCACAGAGCGATTGGCAGCAGCGACCAGCACCATTTGCGCGGCACGTAACGGTACGCCGGTGACGTCGGCGCTCCCCAGCGAAAAAGCGCACCCAGCCCCAGCCAGACAAGCGCCAGCAAAGGCAGGCTCCAGGTGGGAGCTCGCGTCAGCACGGTGATGGCATAGCCCACGCAAAGCCCGATGACCGACAGCGACAACCAACGCAGGCGAAGCAACTCGAGTAGCTTGGAGGGAATCGGCATGTGAGGATTCATCCATTGAATTCGCTTCCCAGCTTATCAAGTCTCGCGCCCCATGCACCACGAATCGCACAGCGGCCTGCGGCGGCCAGCGATTTGCTGGCCGCCGGCCTGCGGCAGTAAACTGGCCAGCCGCCGAAGCGACGAGGAGAGGGCGATGAGCCTGGCTGCGGTACTGATCGTCAAGAACGAGGCTGCGCATCTGCGTGCCTGCCTGGAGACGCTGCGCTGGGTGGATGAGATCGTGGTCCTCGATGCCGGCAGTGACGATGCCACCTGCGCCATCGCCCGGGAGTTCACCGACAAGGTGGCGGTGAATGACGACTGGCAGGGCTTCGGCGTGCAGCGCCAGCGGGCCGAAGCCATGGTCGAGAGCGACTGGATCCTGATGGTCGATGCCGACGAGCGGGTGACGCCGGAGCTGCGTCGGAGCATCCAGGCCGCCGTCGCCACCGACGAGCCGGCAATCCATACCCTGCCGCGCCTCTCCTGGTGCTTCGGCGACTTTATTCGCCATTCGGGCTGGTACCCCGACCGGGTGGCACGTCTCTATCCGCGTGGAAAGGCCGGCTACGACGCGGCCCTGGTGCACGAAAAGCTGCACAATCCTGCTGGGCTGCCGGTCAAGGCGCTCGAGGGCGACCTGCTGCACTACACCTACCGCGACCTGCGCCACTACCTCGAGAAGTCGGCCCACTACGCTCAGGCCTGGGCCGAGCAGCGTGTCGCGCGCGGAAAGAAGGGCAGCCTTGCGGCCGGGCTCATCCACGGGTTGGGCTGTTTCCTGCGCATGTACCTGCTGCGCGCGGGCTTTCTCGATGGCCGCCAGGGGCTGCTGCTGGCGCTGCTGTCGGCGCACTCCACCTTTGCCAAGTACGCCGACCTGTGGGTCAGGACGCGGACGTCTCCGCCGCCCGACGAGACACCAGAGCGCTGATCGCGGTGGCCGCGGCCTCGAGGTCGATGGCCGACATCTCGCTTTCGCCGGCGCCCTCGGGCGGGCTGAAGGCGAGGCGGCGGCTCTCGTCGTTGCAGGTTTGCCAACGCAGCGCAGTGGCCGAACGACGCGAGGGGTAGAAGCCGGCCGTGGGGCGGTTCAGGCAACCGGCGATATGCAGCGGTCCGGTGGAGCCGGCGACGAACAGGTCGGCGGCGCTGAGCGCCAAGGCGAAGTCGGCGAGGCTCGTGCGCGGCGGCAGCACCTGGGCCTGCACCCCCGTGCCGCGCAGCGTCTCGCACAAGGCCTGTGCCGCCGGCGCTTCGCCGGGGCCGGCGGTCAGCACCCAGTGGGCGCGAATGCCGTCTGCGGCAAGCCGGGTATCGATGGCGGCGGCCAGCTGGGCGTACTGAGGCGAGGAGAGATTGACCGCCGAGCCGCCGCTGCCGGCGTGCAGGAACAGCCACGGCCGCGACGGATCCAGCTCCAGCGTCTCGGCCATCGAGCCACGCTGGGCTGCCACGGTGTCGGGCGACAGCGGCCAGTACGGCGGCGTGGGGCGTGTCTCGGGCTGCCGGCCCTGGGCTGCCAGCAGCGCTTCGGCCAGCTCGACGTTGTAGAGATACTCCGGTTTGTCGGAGCGCGACCTGCGCTGAACGACGCGATGATTGTAGAATAGCTGCGCCCACTTGGTGGCGGGCGCCACGCGGCAGGGGATGCCGGCTCGCCAGCCGAGCCAGCCGATACGCGGCGTGGAGTAGAGCGTGAGCATGGCGCAGAAGCGTTCGCTGCGCAGCCTTGCCAGAAGCTCGCGCTGCGCCTGTTTTCCGGCGCCGTCACCGGGATCGACGATGATCGCGTCGATCCATGGGCACAGCTCGGCCAGCGGCGCCGTATAGGCCGGCACCAGCACGCTGATCCGCGCTTGCGGGGCGGCGGCCTTGAGACAGGCCAGCGCCGGCCAGGCGAGCATGAAATCGCCGAGCTTGTCGTTGCGCACCACCAGGATGTGCGGCGGCCGATTCGCTGCGTGACGAGCGGTCACGCGGGAAGAAGACGTCATCTGGGCTCCCGAGCCCCGGTTGACCGACGAAGGAGACAGCCTTGTCGCACAAGGTCATGCATATCTGCCTCTCGGATGGCTGGGGCGGACTCGAAATGTATCCTGCGCGGATTATACCCGAGCTGCAACGTCAGGGGTGGCAGGCCCATGGTCTGGCGCTGGCCGGCTCGCGGGTCGCCGAGAGTCTGGCGTCGACCGGAATCGCACCGCTGACGGTGCCCTCGCGCGGGCGGGCGCTGCTGCAGGTGGGGCACATACTGGGCTATCTGAAGCGTCACGGCATCGAGGTGCTGCACTGCCACAAGTCCAGCGACCTGCGCCTGGGGGCGCTGCTGGCGACCCTGCGGCCGACGCTAAAGCTGTTCTTCACCGATCACATGGGCGTGACCCGGCCGAAGAAGGACCTGTACCATCGCTGGGCCTACGGGCGCGTCAGCCGGCTCTTCGCCATCAGCGAGGCCACCCGACGGCGCAACCTGGCGGCCTTTCCGCTGCCGCCGGAACGCATCCGCCGGCTCTATCTGGGCATCGATCTGTCGCCCTATGCCCCGCAGCTGGATGAGCCGGCACGTGAGGCGCTGCGCCGCGAGCTGGGGGGCATGCCGGGTCAGGTGGCGATCGGCCTGCCCGGGCGGCTGACCGACGGCAAGGGCCATGAGGTGTGGCTGGAAGGACTGGCCTGTCTGGCCGAGCGCGCTCCCGAGCTGGACTGGCACGGCGTGCTGATTGGCGGCCTCTCGGCCCGTGAGGGCAGTGACGAACGTTACGTCTCGCACTTGCGCGCGCGGGTCCGGGACCTGAAGCTGGAGCAACGCGTGACCTTTGCCGGGTTTCGTCCTGACCTGCCGCGCCTGTTCGAGGCACTGGACATCGTCTGCGTGCCATCGCGTAATGAGGCCTTCGGCCTTACCGTGGTCGAGGCCATGGCCGCCGGCAAGGCCATCGTCGGTGCCGACAGCGGGGCGATTCCCGAGCTGCTCGAGGCCGACTGCGGGCGCCTTGCCGCAGCCGAGGAGCCGCTGGCCTGGGCCGACGCCATGGCGGAGCTCGGTCAGGACGCGGCCCTGCGCGAGCGCCTCGGCCGGGCTGCGAGGGCAAGAGCCGAGCGCCATTTCGGCGTGGCGGCGCATGTCGGAGCCCTGATTCGAGAATACGCCGGGAAGGAGCCAACATCATGAAAGCCTGGATCGAAAAGGGCGGCTATCTCAACAATCGCGGGCGCAAATGGTTGTCGCGGCTGCACGTGGAGCGGGTGCGCCGGATTCTGGTGATCCGTCAGTGCGCCTTCGGCGACATGATGGCGACACGGCCGTTCCTGGTGGAGCTCCGGCGCCTGTTTCCCCAGGCGCACATCACCCTGAGCACGGTGAGCAAGTACCAGTACGCCGTGCCCGACGATCTGGTCGACGAGGTGCACGTGCTGGACTCCCGCGGTTCGCTGCGTGAGCAGTTGCACTCCTTGCGCCAGTACCGCGAGGTCGACGTGCTCTTCGATCTGGCCGACACGGCCCGCTCGCGGCTGCAGACCCTGCTGACGTCGGCGCGGGTCAAGCTCGGCTTCCCCTACCGTAGCGGGCTCAACAAGCTGCTGTTCGACGTCGGCATCCTGCGCTCGGACTTTCACTACGAGGCCGAGGTACTGCTCGACTTTCTCAAGATCATGGGACACAAGCCGCAGTACCCGCTGGAATTCGCCATGCCGCGCCATCAGCGCGCCCTGGCGGAACCGCGCATCGTCTACTTCCCCTATGCCGCCGTGGCGGAGAAGTCGTTGTCCCAGGAGTCATGGCGCCAGCTGATCGAGCAGGCGGCAACCGAATTTCCCGGCTACCGTCATGTGCTGCTCGAAGGTCACAAGGCCGAAGAGTCCGGCGACTTCCTCGCCGAAGTGGCGGCCCGTCACGACAACGTAGAGATCAAGGGGCGCATGGACCTGGAGCGGCTGGCGCCATGGATGGCGGCGTCGAGCGTGCTGGTGTCGGGGGATACCGGTGTGCGCAACCTGGCGCTGGCGACCCATACCCCGACGCTGGGCATCTTCTTCATGACCGTGCCGTTTCGCTACTGGCCGCGCTACGAGGATTGCCACGAGGCGGTGTTCCATCGCGACGGCCAGGTGCCGGGCAAGATGGATATTCTGCAGGGGTTGGAAGAACTGCTCGAGCGTCTCTACCCCGAGCGTGGCAAGGCGCGTCAGCCGGCATCGTCGGAGGCGTAGCCGCGGCGAATGGCCGACATGGCCTCGGCGGGGGCGGCGAACTTGGCCAGCGAGCGGCCGAGACGCGCCAGATTGTCTTCCTGCCAGCCGCCGGGTGCGCGCAGCCGGCAGCGGTCGAGGTCGATCAGCCACACCTTGCCGGTACGATCTATCAGCAGATTGCGGGCGTTGAGGTCGACATGGTCGAGGCCCGCCGCGTGAAAGCGGCGGATGGTGGCGCCGACCCGTTCGAGCAGCGCCGGCTCGGCCTCGGCCAGGCATTCGGCCAGGGCCCCGGCGCCGGGGATGCGCACGGTGATCAGGGCGGCCGTGTAGGTCGGCCCGGCGCGGGTGACGGCGGCGGCCACCGGTCGCGGTACCGGCAGCCCCAGTGCGTGAAGGTGGGCAGTGAGGCGCAGCTCGCGAAAGGCGCGAGTGCGCTCGAGTCCCGTCCAAAGATAGCGGCTCTCGCTCAGCCTGGCGATCAGGCCGCCGCGACGATAGGGGCGTAGCACCCACTGCTCGCGCCCGGCATCGAGAAACAGGCTGCTGCCGCGCCCGGGGGCTTCGCCGAGCACGTTACCGGCGCGACGCCAATGCTCGGGGTCGAACAGCCGCGGGCCGATTTGTGGCGCCGGTTCGGCGTCACATACACTGTCCGCATCATATAGAATGAAGGTCTTTCCCGTCCGACACGTTGCCAACTGCATGAAGCATCCTCTGCCCGCCCAACCGCGCCACATCGCCGTGCTGCGACTCTCCGCCCTCGGCGACGTCTGCAACCTGGTGCCCACCGTTCGCGCCTTGCAGCGCCAGTGGCCCGGCGTGCGCATCACCTGGATAATCGGCAAGGCGGAACACAGTTTACTGGCTGGTCTGTCGGGGGTCGAATTCGCGGTCTACGACAAGGCCTCGGGGCTGGCCGGCATGCGCCGGCTGTGGCGTGAGCTGGCCGATGTACGCTTCGACGTGCTGCTGCACATGCAGCAGGCACTGCGGGCCAGCGTGCTCTCGCTGGGGCTGAAGGCCGACGTGAGGGTGGGCTACGACAAGGCGCGGGCCAAGGATGCCCAGCACTGGTTCACGCATCGTCAGCTGGCCCCCCACCCCCGCGCCCACGTGCTGGAGTCGTTCCTCGACTTTGCCCGCCTGCTGGGGGTGGAGGATCTGTCGCTGGCATGGAACGTGCCGGTGCCCGAGTCGGCTCTCGAGGAGGCCGCGGCGCTGACCGGCAATGCCGCCTACCTGCTGACGAGCCCCTGCGCCAACCCGCGGCTGCGCAATTTCCGCAACTGGTCGGCGGAAGGCTATGCCGCCGTCATCGAACACGCCTGGGCCCAGTACGGCCTGAAGACGGTACTCACCGGCGGCGGCAGCACTCAGGAGCGCGAGATGGGCGAGCGTATCGCCGCCCTCAGCCGGCCGGAAGCGGTGATCGACGCCATCGGCGCCACTTCGCTCAAGGGCCTGCTGGCGCTGATCGCCGGCGCCCGGGCGGTGATCGCTCCCGACTCCGGACCCGTGCACATGGCCAACGCCATGGGCACGCCGGTCGTGGGGCTGTTCGCCACCACCAACCCGGACCGCGCCGCGCCCTACCTGTGGCGCGAGTACGTGGTCAACCGCTACCCGGACGCGGTGCGCGCCTACATGCACCGAGAACCCGACGAGATCACCTGGGGCCAGCGCGTACGCCATCCCGACGCCATGGCACTGATCCGCGTCGACGACGTGGTCGAGCGGCTCGACGCGCTGCTGGCACGCCCCAACGACCGCAAGGAAGAGGAACGACCCGATGAAGCTTGACCTGACCGCGCTGGAACAGGCGCACGTGCTGGTGGTGGGTGACGTGATGCTCGATCGCTACTGGCATGGGGGCACCTCACGCATCTCGCCGGAGGCGCCGGTGCCGGTGGTTCGGGTGGAAGAGTGCGAAGACCGACCCGGCGGGGCTGCCAACGTGGCGCTCAACATCGCCTCGCTGGGGGCGCATGCCGCGCTCAGCGGCATGGTCGGCGACGACGACAACGCCCGCCGTCTGGTCGAGCGGCTGGACGCCGCTGGGGTCGACACCTACTTCCAGAGCAGCCCCGGCATCCCCACCATCACCAAGCTGCGCGTGATGAGCCGCAATCAGCAGCTGATCCGGCTCGACTTCGAGGACGGCCTGGACGAACTCGACACCCGCGGCCTGCTGGCGCGGGTCGAGCAGGGGCTTCCCGACTGCGATCTGGTGATCCTCTCGGATTACGGCAAGGGCACGCTGAGCCGGGTCGAGGAACTGATCGCGCTGGTGCGCGGAGCGGGCAAGCGCGTATTGATCGATCCCAAGGGCAGCGACTTCACCAAGTATCGCGGTGCCAGCGTGATCACCCCCAACCTGGCCGAGTTCGAGGCAGTGGTGGGCCACTGTCGCGACGACGAGGAGCTGGCCGCCAAGGGCGCGGCGCTGTGCGACCGCCTCGAGCTCGAGGCGCTGCTGATCACCCGCAGCGAGAAGGGCATGACCCTGATTCGCGGCGACCACGAGCCGCTGCACCTGCCCACCCGCGCACGCGAGGTGTTCGACGTCACCGGCGCCGGCGATACCGTGATCGGCGTGCTGGGCCTGGCGTTGGCGGCCGGCCACGGCTTCCCCGAGGCGATGACCCTGGCCAACCTGGCCGCCGGGCTGGTGGTGGCCAAACCCGGTACCGCCACGCTCTCCATCGCCGAGCTCTACACCGCCGTTCACGGCGACAAGCTGGCCGAGTTCGGTGTCATCGAGGAAGCGGCGCTGGTCGAGGCGGTGCGTGCCGCCCAGATGCGCGGCGAGCGCGTGGTGATGACCAACGGCTGCTTCGACATCCTGCATGCCGGCCACGTGGCCTACCTGGAGCATGCCCGGCAGCTCGGCGACCGGCTGGTGGTGGCGGTCAACGACGACGCTTCCATCGGCCGGCTCAAGGGGCCCAAGCGGCCGATCAATCCGCTGGCCCGGCGCATGCAGGTGCTGGCCGGCCTCGGCGCGGTGGACTGGGTGGTGCCGTTCAGCGAGGACACACCGCAGCGCCTGATCGAGGCGGTGCTGCCCGACGTGCTGGTCAAGGGCGGCGACTATCGCGTCGACGAGATCGCCGGCGGCGATGCGGTGCGTGCCGCCGGCGGTGAGGTGAAGGTGCTGGGCTTCGAGGACGGGGTCTCCACCACCGCCATGATCGCCACCATTCTCGACCGCGAGAGCTGATGTCGGCGCCGCGACGCTGGCCGCGCTGGCTCTACTCGGCGGCGCTCTATCTGCTCGCTCCTCTCGTCTGGCGCAGGGTCTGGCGTGAGCATGCGTTCACCAACTCCCGTGCGGAGCGGCTCGGGCTGCGGCCCCCCTCTCCCGCCGGCCGGCCCTGGCTATGGCTGCACTGCGCCTCGGTGGGCGAGGTGCAGGCGGCCCGCCCGCTGATCGAGGCGCTGCTGGCACATTACCCCCGCCATCGGCTGCTGGTGACCACCATGACCGCCACCGGCGCCGAGCGGGTGCATGCCCTGATCGAGGCGCAACGCCGGGCCGGCGAGCCCGAGCGTCTCGCCCATCGCTTCGTGCCGCTGGACTATCCCGGTGCCGCCAGGCGTTTCGTCGCGCGTCTGCGCCCGGAGCTCGCCATCTTCTTCGAGACCGAGCTGTGGCCCAACCTGCTGGCGGCGTGCCGTCGTTGCGGCGTGCCCACGGCGGTGGTCAACGGACGTCTCTCGCCGCGCGCCTTTCGCGGCTATCGCCGCCTGCGGCCCTTGATGGCGGCGGCGCTGGCCCAGCTCGACTGGCTGGCCGCCAAGTCCCGCGGCGATGCCGAGCGCTTCCGCGCCCTGGGCATGCCAGCCACTCGCACCGACGTGGTGGGTTCGCTCAAGTACGACATTGCCGTGGACGATGCGGCGAGCGAGCAGAGCAAGCGGCTGTGCACGCGGCTGGGCTCGCGCCCCGTGTGGGTGGCCGGTTCCACCCATCCCGGCGAGGACGAGCGGCTGCTCGAGGCGCACGCTCGCCTGCGCCAGTCCTACCCCGAAGCGCTGCTGATCCTGGTGCCGCGTCATCCGCAGCGCTTCGACACGGTGGCCGAGCTCTGTCGCGAGCGCGGCATGGGGCTGGCACGGCGTTCCCACGGAGAGTGGCCCGACGCGCGTACTGCCGTCTATCTGGGCGACACCATGGGCGAGCTGCTGATGCTGTACGGTGCCGCCGACCTGGCCTTCGTCGGCGGCAGCCTGGTGCCGGTGGGCGGGCACAACCTGCTCGAGCCCGCCGCCATGGGCGTGCCGGTGCTGACCGGCCCGGAGCTGGCCAACTTCGCCGACGTGGCCGAGACGCTGCGCCAGGGCGGTGCGCTGGTGGAAGTGAGGGACAGCGCCATGCTGGCCGATACGCTGGTCACCCTGTTCCTCGACGAGGCCGAGCGTCATCGTCTGGCCGAGGCCGGCCTGGCGGTGGTGGCCGCCAATCGCGGCGCCCTGGCGCGCACCGTGGCCGGACTCGAGCACCTGCTGCCAGGTGAGTAACGCAAGGCTCTGTCTGAAAAGTCGGCGAGCGAAGGCCAGACTAGGCAAAAATCAGCGAAAAGACGGAGTTTACGCGGTGTAAATGAGTACTTTGAGCTGATTTTTAACGCCGTATGGCCAAGCGCAGACAGTTTTCAGGCATAGCCTACGTCAGGCTGGGGTCATCCGCTCCACCCCCTGCTCGGTGCCCAGCAGCAGCACGTCGGCGCCGCGGGCGGCGAACAGGCCGTTGGTGACCACGCCGACGATGGCATTGATGCGCGCCTCCATGGCCACCGGGTCGTCGATCATGAACTCGAAGCAATCGAGGATCTGATTGCTGTTGTCGGTGACCACCCCCTCGCGGTAGACCGGGTCGGCCCCCAGCTTGACCAGTTCGCGCGCGACGTAGGAGCGGGCCATCGGAATCACCTCCACCGGCAGCGGGAAGGCGCCCAGGCGCTCGACCCGCTTCGAGGCGTCGGCGATGCAGATGAAGCGCTCGGCGCAGGCGGCCACGATCTTCTCGCGGGTGAGCGCCGCGCCGCCGCCCTTGATCATGTGCAAGTGAGCGTTCACTTCGTCTGCGCCGTCGATGTAGAAAGGCACCGTGCCCACGCTGTTGAGCTCGAACACCTCGATGCCGTGGTCGCGCAGGCGCTTGGCGCTGGCCTCCGAGCTGGCCACGGCGCCCTTGAAGTCGTCGCGCAGCCGCGCCAGGCGGTCGATGAACAGGTTGGCGGTGGAGCCGGTGCCGATGCCGAGAATGGTGTCGCGCTCGAGCCACGGTTCGATTTCGGCGATGGCGGCGGCGGCCACGGCGTCCTTCAGTTCGTCCTGGGTCATGTCTTGCTCGTATCTGTGGATGGCGGGTGCCGCGCCATTATAGGCCACGTTGCGCTTCCTGCCGACGCGTTCGCTGGACGGCGAGGCGCCGAGAATGCTACCTATAGGGGTTCTCTGCAGTGCAGCACAGGCTGCCGCCCCTCTGCGCCACCCTTGGAAACCTCAGGATGCTCGAAGCTACCGTCAAGAAGATCCTCCAGGCCCACGTCTACGAAGCGGCCCGCGAAACGCCCATTTCCCCGGCTCCCTTCCTGTCACGGCGCTTCAACAACCAGATCCTGATCAAGCGCGAGGACCTGCAGCCGGTCTACTCGTTCAAGATTCGCGGCGCCTACAACAAGATGGCGCAGCTCTCCGAGGAGCAGAAGGCCAAGGGCGTGATCGCCGCCTCGGCCGGCAACCACGCCCAGGGGCTGGCCATGGCGGCCAAGCTGATGGGCGTCAAAGCGGTGATCGTCATGCCGCGCATCACCCCGGAGATCAAGGTCCAGGCAGTGCGCGCCCGCGGCGCCAAGGTGGTGCTCAAGGGCGACGCCTTCGCCGCCGCTGCCGAGCATGCCCAGGAGCTGATGGCCGAGCACGGCTACACCTACATCCCGCCCTTCGACGACATCGACGTCATCGCCGGCCAGGGCACCGTGGCGGTGGAGATCCTGCGTCAGCACACCGGGCCACTGGATGCCATCTTCGTGCCGGTGGGCGGCGGCGGACTGATCGCCGGGGTGGCGGCCTACGTCAAGTACCTGCGCCCGGACATCAAGGTGATCGGCGTCGAGGCCGAAGACAGCGCCTGCCTCAAGGCGGCGCTCACCGCCGGCAAGCGCGTGACTCTCGATCAGGTCGGGGTCTTCGCCGAGGGCGTGGCAGTGGCGCAGATCGGCAAGGTGCCGTTCAAGATCGTGCGTGACCTGATCGATGACGTCATCACCGTCAACGCCGACGAGATGTGCGCGGCGGTGAAGGACATCTTCGACGACACCCGGGCGGTGTCCGAGACCTCGGGGGCGCTGTCGCTGGCCGGGCTCAAGAAATACATTCAGCAGACCGGGGTCGAGGGGCAGACCCTGCTGTGCATCAACTCGGGTGCCAACACCAACTTCGACCGCCTGCAGCACATTGCCGAGCGCACTGAGCTCGGCGAGCAGCGCGAGGCGATCCTGGCGGTGACCATTCCCGAGCGCCCCGGCAGCTTCAAGAAGTTCTGCCGCACCATCGGCAAACGCATGGTGACCGAGTTCAACTACCGCTACGCCGACCCCGAGGAAGCCCACATCTTCGTCGGCGTGCAGGTCAAGCCGGGCGGCGAGGATCGACAGGCGGTGATCGAAAAGCTGCGTGAAGCCGGCTACCCGGTGGTCGATCTCACCGACAACGAGCTGGCCAAGCTGCACATCCGCCACCTTGGCGGCGGTCGGCCCAAGGAGCACTTCGACGAGGAGGTCTATCGTTTCGAGTTCCCCGAGCGTCCCGGGGCGCTGATGAACTTCCTCACCCACCTGCCCCAGGACTGGAACATCTCGCTGTTCCATTATCGCAACCACGGTGCCGCCTTCGGTCGCGTGCTGGTCGGCATGCAGGTGCCCAACGGCGATCGCTCTCACGTCGAGGAGTATTTCGACGAGATCGGTTATCGCTACTGGAAGGAGTCGGACAACGACGCCTATCGCCTGTTCATGGCCTGACGTTCGAAAACCATGGGTTAGCGCTGACTTACGGCAAAGGCGAGAACTGGCACGGGTTTCTTTTTGTAATCGTCGCTTCGAGCGGTTGTCATCAACGCCTGCCAAGCCCTATAGTCGGCCCTGTCGCGGCTACCGCGTCACGGTTCAATAACGGGAACGTCAGGAGCTGGTAACAATGAAGCGTAAGCCCGATCTGGTCATGGCACTGGTGCTGGCCTTTGGCATTGGTGTCGTCGTCACCGGCTATGCCCAGGCCCTCGCGGGTGGCTGAGTCGGCAGACAGTGCCATGGTCAGATAGCGTCAGATCGAATAGCGCCAATCACAACGAATGGAACCGGTCGAAGCCAGGCTTCGGCCGGTTTTTTTTCGCCCGGCTTTTATCTGGGCATCGCGAGGCTCAAGGACGCACGACCCGGGTATCGCTGACGATGGCGTCCAGCGGTACGTCCCAGGGGGCTGCCGGCAGGCGGTCCACTCGCTGGCAGTCGTGGGCCAGGCCGATCAGGGTCGGCCGCGGGCCGGGCCTCAGGGTGAAGGCCAGGCTGCGGTCATAGAAGCCACCGCCCATGCCCATGCGCTGGCCCCGGTCGTCGAAGCCCACCAGCGGCAGCAGGATCAGATCCAGCGCCCATGCCGGCATGCGCCGAGCGCGATGCGCGCCATGGCGGGTATGCGGTTCGGGTATGCCGAAGCGATTGCGCCGCATGGGCGTGCCCGGGTGGTAGTGGACGAACCACAGGCTGTTGTCCGAGAGCGGCTTCAATACGGGCAGGTAAAGACGAACCCCGCGGCGCTCTAGCCAGGCCATGAGCGGCCGTGGATCGATCTCGCCGTCGTTGGGTAGATAGAGTGCCACGCGCCTGGCCCGATGCACTTCGGGCAGTTGCTTGAGACGGCGGCACAGCGCGCGTTCGGCTTGCTTGCGCTGGCCTGGGCTCAAGGCCCGGCGGCGGTGTCTGAGCGCTTGGCGTAGCTCGCGACGAGTAGAGAAGGCATCGGCGCTGAGAGCGTCAACAAGAAGATTCATGACTAGGTGAGGTTCCCCAGAGTGCCGCTGTCGTTCTGGCCCTTGAACCCTTGGTTCAAGGTGGGTGGCCGCAGCCGAACCGTCAGGCTTTCCGACGCACGGACATGCACACGGGTCCGGCTAGCTAATGGCCGCCCTGGGTATTGCTCATAGGCTCGAGGGACTTCAACGACTGGCCAACACCCCAGGGAACACCTTCATCCTAACAGAGCTGCCGGGTGCGTCCAACGTCATTCGGCGGGAGTTCTGTTACCCAAAGCAGCGCTTGCCATGGCTCGCTCCAAACGTTCGCTGAGCTGGCCCAGCTGCTGCTCCTCGTCGCGCCGCGTATCCTGCATCTCGAGCAGCTCGTGGGCGATGTTCAGCGCGGCCATCAGCGCCACGCGCTCACTGCCGAGCAGATTGTTCTGCGAATGGATACCCTGCATGGCGCGATCGAGATAGCGTGCGGCCCGCTCCAGCTTGCGTTCTTCGCCGGGGTTGCAGGCGAACACGTAGTGCCTGCCAAGCAGGGTCACCTGGGCGGTGGGGCGAGTGGCGTCATCGCTCATGGAGGGCTCCGGTGTCGGCTTGTCGGCCCGATGCGTTAACATCGATGAATCAAGACACATCGATTCGATCATCCACTATAAGAGAGCCCTTTGCAGGCGGTCAACGCAGCGCCGCCGGCATCAGGTCACTCACCGCCATTCGCATGAGGTGCCGTTGCATGTCTTCGCCCGATGAACGCCTGGATTTTTCCACTCTGGCCGACCTCTTCCTGCTCCACGGCAGTATGCAGTCGCCGGCCTTCCTCGACGGCAGGCTGTGTGCCGAGCTGGCGCTGAATGACGTCACCGCCGACGCCTGGCTCGAGGAGGTGTGTATCGGACTCGGCGTCGAGCAGCCCCGCGACCGCGAGAGCGGTGAGGCGCTGCTGGCCTGGCGCCGCCAGACCCTCGAAGCGCTTGCCGACAGCGGCCTCAACTACGAACCACTACTGCCCGACGAGCTCTTTTCGCTGGCCGAACGGGCCAGAGGGCTGCAGGAGTGGACGCTCGGTTTTCTCGAGGTGATCGATGACGCCGGCGAGGCTCAGCGTGAAGGCTGGTCGCAGGCGCTGCGCGAAGCCATCGAGGACCTGACCGGACTTGCGGCCATAGAGACCGACATCGACGACAGCGCCGAGAACGAGAACGACCTGTTCGCCTTGACCGAGCATGCACGCATGGCCGCCATGCTGCTCTATACCGAGCAGCATCCCGGCCAGCCGCAGGTGGAGAGCGGCGACCCCACTCGGCACTGAACCCGAATCGCCCCCATTCATCCGGAGCACGCAAGGAGCCATGATGCTGTCCGCCCCCCTTCCCCGCCCCGAGCCGATCGGCAACGACGAGTATCGTGCCCGCCGTCAGGCGCTGATGGCACAGCTGCCGACCGATGGCGCCGTGCTGCTGCCCGGCGCCGGTCTGGTCACCCGTTCGCGGGACAGCGACTACCCCTTCCGCCAGAACAGCGACCTCCACTACCTCACCGGCTTCGCCGAGCCCGATGCCCTGCTGCTGCTGCTGCCGGGGCGCAGCGAAGGCGAAAGCGTGCTGTTCTGCCAGGACCGCGACCCGAGCCTCGAGGCCTGGAACGGCATCCGCCTGGGCGCCGAGGGTGCGGTGCGCGAGCATGGCCTCGATCAAGCCTTCGAGAATGCCGAGCGCGACGAACGGCTGGAGGCCCTGCTCGATGGGCGCACCAGTCTCTACCTGATGCTCGGCGACACCGAGAGCATGGCGCTGGCCGATGAAATACGCGAGCGCCTGGCCGGACGGGTGCGGCGTGGCGCCTGCCCGCCGCAGCGCTATGTCGATCTCGCCCCGCTGCTGCATGAAATGCGTCTGATCAAGAGCGAGGCTGAACTCGCCCTGATGCGCCACGCGGCCAGTATCTCTGCACGCGCTCACCGGCGCGCGATGCTGGCTGCCCGTCCCGGCCTGGCCGAATACCACCTGCAGGCCGAGCTGGAGCACGAGTTCCGCTGGCATGGCGGCAGCGGCCCGGCCTACGCCAGCATCGTGGGTGGCGGCGCCAACGCCTGTGTGCTGCACTACATCGAGAATGACGCACCGCTACGCGACGGCGAGCTGGTGCTGATCGACGCCGGAGCCGAGTTCGATCTCTATGCCGGTGACATCACCCGCACCTTTCCCGTCGGCGGCCGCTTCAGCGAGGCCCAGCGCGAGCTCTACGAGCTGGTGCTGGCCGCTCAGGAGCGTGCCGTGGCCGCCGTTCGCCCTGGCGCGACCCTGGTCGAGATTCATGATGGCGTGGTGCGTGATCTCACGGCCGGGCTGATCCGGCTGGGCCTGCTCCAGGGCGAAGTGGAAGCGCGCATCGAGGACGAAAGCTACAAGCGCTTCTATCTGCACTCGACCTCGCACTGGCTGGGGCTCGACGTGCACGACGTGGGGAGCTATCGCCTCGCCGGCAAGCCGCGGCCGCTGGAAGCGGGCATGGTGCTGACGGTGGAGCCCGGGCTGTACGTGCCGGCCGACGAGGACATTCCCCTGGCCTATCGCGGCATCGGCATACGCATCGAAGACGATGTGGCGGTGACGGCGGAGGGGCACGAGGTGCTGACTGCCGATGTGCCGAAGCGGGTGGCCGAGATCGAGGCACTGATGGCTAGCGAGTAACCAGTAAAGGACGTTTCCTTCATGATTTTACGTAATTTACGTTACGAAACGGCGCGCTGTAGTACGGGTCTGGCCTCATGACGGCGGCCGCGATGCGTCGGGTGGATGTCGCCATCGTCGGCGGCGGCCTGGTGGGGGCCAGCCTGGCCTGTGCCCTGGCGCCGCTGATCGAGCGCCACGGGCTGTCGGTGGCGGTGATCGAGGCCGCCGCCATGCCCGAGGTGACGGACACGACGTGGCAGCCCAGCTTCGATGCGCGCTCCAGTGCCATCGCCCAGGGCTCGGCGGAGCGCTTTCGCGCCATGGGTCTGTGGCAGGCGATGGCCGAACAGGCCGCCGCCATTCAGCGCATTCATGTCAGCGAAAGGGGGCGCCTGGGGGTGACCCGGCTCACCGCCGCCGAGCTCGATCAGCCGGCGCTGGGCTACGTACTGCCCAACGCCTGGATGGGGCAGGTGCTGCATCGGCGTCTGGCCGAGTTGCCCATCGAGTGGCACTGCCCGGCCAGCGTCGAGGCGATCGTGCCCGAGGGAGAGGGGCATCGACTGACCCTCTCCGATGGCTGTACGCTGCAGGCGGCCTTGACGGTGCTGGCCGACGGCGGTCGCTCGGGGCTCAAGGAGCAGCTGGGCATCGCCAGCGACTCGGCGTCCTACGATCAGGTGGCGCTGATCGCCAACGTCGAGATCAGCCGGCCCCACGACGGTATCGCCTACGAGCGCTTCACCCGCGAGGGGCCCATTGCCCTGCTGCCGCTGCCGGGCCAGCAGATGGCGCTGATCTGGACCCTTCCCGTCGGGCGTGAAGAGGCCCACCTGGCGCTTGGCGACGGCGATTTCCTGGCCGAGCTGCAGCAGGCCTTCGGCGACCGCGTCGGGCGCTTCCGGCGCGTCGGCAGTCGCCACGCCTATCCGCTGAGCCTGGTCACCGCCAAGGAGACCATACGGCCGGGGCTGGCGGTGTTGGGCAACGCCGCTCATTCGCTGCACCCGGTGGCGGGCCAGGGATTCAACCTGGCACTGCGCGGGGTGACCGACCTGGCGGCGGCTCTCGAGCAGGCCCTGGCCGGCGGCGAAGCGCTGGGCGGCATGCTGACGCTGCGCGACTTCGAGGCCAGGCGCATCGTCGACCGCCATCAGGTGATTCGCTTCAGCGATGGGCTGGTGCGTCTGTTCGGCATCGACAGCGGCCTGCTGGCCCACGCCCGGGCGGCCGGGCTGGTGGGGCTCAACCTGTTCGGCCCGCTGCGCCGTGGCTTGGCGCGCCGGGCCATGGGGTTGGAGCGATGAGGCCGAGGCGCCAGGCAAGCACGACTATCCGGTCTGCCGGCGATGACGCTGGGTAGGCATTCATGAGAGAGCAAGCAATGACGGAAACGGCACGGCAGCCAGCGACCCGATTCGAGGTGATCGTGGTCGGTGGCGGCATGGTAGGCGCTGCCCTGGCGGCGCTGCTGGGTCAGGCGGGCGTCAGCGTGGCGCTGCTCGACGCGCGCCCCGAGCCGCTGGCCGCCGAGGCGGTCGGCACGGGCCGGCCGGCGCTGCGCGTCAGCGCCCTGACGCCGATCTCCCAGCGGCTGCTGGAGGGGCTCGGGGCATGGCCGTGGATGGCGGCGCGCCGGGTAACCCCCTATCGCTTCATGCAGGTGTGGGACAGCGAGGGCAGCGGCGAGGTCAACTTCTCGGCGGAGCAGGCCGGCGTGCCGGTGCTGGGGCATATCGTCGAGAACGACGTGGTGCTGGCCGCGCTGGAGCGGCGCCTGGCCGAGCTGCCCACGGTCAGCGTCGAGCTGGGCAGGCGCGTGACCGGGCTCGAAGAGACGGGCGCCGAGCGTAGCGTGCTGCTCGAGGATGGCCGCCGTCTCACGGCACCGCTGGTGGTGGCCGCCGACGGCGCGCAGTCGCCGCTGCGCGAGATGGCGGGCATCGCCGTGGATGCCCGCGACACCGGTCATGTGGCAGTGGTCACGACGGTGCGTACCCAACTGGGGCATGGCGGCGTGGCGCGTCAGGTGTTCCGCGACAGCGGCCCGCTGGCGTTCCTGCCGCTGACCATCGACGGCGACGCGCACTACTGCTCGATCGTCTGGTCGACCTCGCCCGAGGAGGCCGAGCGGCTCACGGCGCTGGACGCCGAGGCGCTGGGGCAGGCGCTCGAGGTGGCCTTCGAGGCGCGCCTGGGAACGGTGAAGGTGGTCGACCGGGCAGTGTCGGTGCCGCTCACCCAGCGTCACGCAAAAGATTACGTGCAGCCCGGCTTCGCCCTGGTGGGCGATGCGGCGCACAGCATTCATCCGCTGGCGGGCCAGGGCGTCAACCTGGGACTGATGGATGTGGCGGTGCTGGCCGAAGAGCTCGTCACGGCGCGGCGGCGCGGCATCGACCTGGGCGAGCCGCGCATGCTGGCGCGCTATGCGCGGCGCCGGCGCGGTGACAACAGCGCCATGCTGGCGCTGATGGACGGCTTCCGGCTGCTGTTCGGCACGCGCCACCCGCTGGTGACGCTGTCCCGCAACCTGGGGCTTTCCGGGGTCGACCGGCTGGTGCCGATCAAGCGCCTGCTGATGCGTCAGGCCATCGGCGAGCGGGGCCGCTTGCCGGCCTCCTGCCGTTGACGCCGGACGCAGGGAGCCGGCAAGCGCTGCCGGCTCCCTGCGTCCAGTTCAGCCAAGAGGCTAGCGGCGCTCGAGTACGTTGAGCGCCTTCAGCAGGTTGAGCGCTTCGCCGAGCTGATAGTCCTCGCGCAGCCGCTCGCTCATCTCCTGGGTCATGGCGCGCGGCTCGCTGCGCGAGCGCAGATGGCCCTCCAGGTCCGCTTCGCGCAGCTGGCGGCTGCTCTCGGTCACTTCCAGGCGGCCGCGCACCACCCTGACGTCGGGCTCGATGCCCATGGCCTGGATCGAGCGGCCGTTGGGCGTGTAGTAGAGCGCCGTGGTCAGCTTCAGCCCTTCACCGTTGCCCAGCGGCATCACCTGCTGCACCGAGCCCTTGCCGAAGCTCTCGGTACCCATGATCACGCCGCGGCGCTGGTCCTGCAGCGCGCCGGCGACGATTTCCGCCGCGGAGGCGCTGCCGCCGTTGATCAGCACCACGAGCGGCACGTCGGGAGCGACCGTCTCGCGGCTGGCGGAGAAGCGCATCTGGGTGTCGGGCAGGCGCCCTTCGGTGTAGACCACCAGGCCGCTCTGCAGGAAGGCGTCGGCCACGGCGACGGCGGCCTGCAGCACGCCGCCCGGGTTGTTGCGCAGATCGAGCACCAGGCCTTGCAGCGGGCCGTCGCGCTCCATGCGGCGAATGGCGTTGTTGACCTGCTCGCCGCTGCGGCTCTGGAACTGGCTGACCCGCAGGTAGCCGTAGCCCGGTTCCAGCATTTCGCTGCGTACGCTTTCGGTACGAATGATCTCGCGGGTCAGGGTGATGTCGAGCGGCGCCTCCTGCCCGCTGCGCAGGATTTGCAGGCGAATCTGGCTGCCGGGCTCGCCGCGCATCAGGGTCACCGACTCCTGCAGCGACAGGCGCTCGGTGGGGTTGCCGTCGATCTCCAGGATCACGTCGCGTGCCTGCAGGCCGGCACGCGAGGCGGGCGTGTCGTCGATCGGCGTGATGATCGTCAGACGCCCCTCTTCCAGGCCGACCTCGATGCCGATGCCGCCGAACTCGCCCTCGGTGGATTCGCGCAGGCTCTGGAATTCGTTCCGGTCGAGGTAGGCGGAGTGCGGATCGAGCTCGCTGAGCATGCCGCGCATGGCGTTGCGCAGCAGGGTGCTGTCGTCCACCTCTTCCACGTAGGCACGCTTGATGCGCTCGAACACCTCGGCAAAGGTCTGGATGTCCTCCAGTGGCAGCTCGTCCACGGGAGAGGACTGGGCAAGGGCCGGCGGGGCGGCCAGGGCCAGCATCAACAGCGTTGCCGACGCTAGCGCGCTCATCGTTCGGCTGGCGGCGGACGGTCGGCGGGCGGTACGTGAAGACATGCTAACTCCGCTGTTACGAGGCGAGGCTGTCCAGCATAGCCCGTGGCTCGGAGCTTGTGAAACACCTGGCGTCATCTTCGTGCCATCCAGGCCTGTGGGTCGATGGGGTCGCCGTTACGGCGGACTTCGAAGTAGAGGGCCGGCCTGTCGAGCCCGCCGCTGTTGCCCACCGCGCCGAGGGAGTCGCCACGCGAGACGGCGCGGCCGACTTCGGCGTCGAAATGCTGCAGATGGGCATACAGTGTCATTACGTTGTCGCCGTGGTCGATGATCAGCAGGTTGCCGAAGCCGCGCATCCAGTCGGCGAACACGACACGGCCGGCATGCACGGCGGCGACCGGCGTGCCCTCGCGGGCTTCGATCAGGATGCCGTTGTAGTGCACGCCGTCGCCGCGCCGATAGTTCGAGGTGACGTTGCCCTGCACCGGCCAGGGCAGGTCGCCGCGGGTGCGCTCGATGGCGGTGGAGGGCGGCGGGCGCTGCATGCGGGCGAGCTCCTCGCGCACCCGTTCGAGCACCCGCTCCGCCTCGCTGCGGTCGCGGTCGAGGCGCGCCATGCGCGACTGCTCGTCGCTGTAGCGCTCGCCCAGCTCCGCCACCAGACGCTCACGATCCGCCATGCGCTCGGCCAGCTCGCTGCTGCGGGTTTCCAGCTCGTCGGCCAGGGCGTCGAGCTGCCGGCCGCGGGCCTCCCGCTCGCGCCGGTTCTCGGCCAGTTCGGCATCCAGGCGGGCGATCTCGTCGAGGCGCTCGTTGCGCGCCCGGGCCAGGTGGTTGAGGTAGGTTTGCAAGCGGTCGAGGCGGGCCGGGTCGTCCTGGTTGAGCAGCAGCTTCAACTGCGGTGTGAGCCCCAGGCGATAGAGGGCATCGAGCTGGGCATTGAGCATCTCGACCTGGTCGGCCCGCTCGACCTGCAGTTCGTCGCGGGCGGACTCCAGCGCGGCAAGCTCGTCGGCGAGGCTGCGGCGGTCGGCCTGGATAGCGTCGAGCCGGCGGTGGGTCTCGCCGAGTGCCGTCTCCACCTGACGCAGCTCGCGGCTGGCCTCGTCCTGGGCTTCGCGGGTCTGGCCCAGGCGCCGGCTGAGCGCCTGGATCTCGCTGCCGATGGCGTCGAGCCGCTCGCGAGCTTCACGTTCGCTGGGTTGCGCCTGTGCGCCGGCCAGCCCGGGCCCGAGCCAGGCCAGGCCCGACAGCAGGAGCAGGGCGGCGATCAAGGTCGTGAACGGTTGCCGTCGGGCTCGCCTCATGGCCGGTGGTGCTCGCAGACGATGATCATGCCGGCTCGATCAGCACCCGGCCGCTCATCTCCTCGGGAATCGGCTGACGCATCATGGTCAGCAGCGTCGGTGCGATATCGCACAGGCGGCCGTCGTCGAGCAGCGTCACCGCGTCGGGGCCGACGTAGATCAGCGGCACCTCGAAGGTGGTGTGGGCGGTCTGGGCCACGCCGGTGTCGGGGTTGATCATCTGCTCGGCGTTGCCGTGGTCGGCGGTGATCAGGCAGGCGCCGCCGGCACGCTCGATGGCCTCCACCACCCGGCCGACGCAGGCGTCCACCGTCTCGATGGCCTTCACCGCGGCGTCGAAGTCGCCGGTATGGCCGACCATGTCGCCGTTGGCGTAGTTGCACACGATCAGGTCGTAGCGACCCGAGTCGATCGCTTCCACCAAGCGGTCGGTTACCTCGACGGCACTCATCTCGGGCTTCTCGTCGTAGGTCTTGACGTCCTGGGGCGAGGGCACCAGCACCCGGGTCTCGCCCTCGAACTCGGCCTCGCGGCCGCCGGAGAAGAAGAAGGTGACGTGCGCGTACTTCTCGGTCTCGGCGATGCGCAGTTGGGTCAGGCCGCGCTGTTCCATCACTTCGCCCAGGGTGTTGTGCAGGTCCGCCGGCGGGAAGGCGGCCGGAGCGGGGATGTCGGCGGCGTACTGGGTCAGGGTGACCAGGCTGCCGCCGGCAAGCCGCGGGCGCATGCGGCGCTGGAAGCCGCTGAAGCCGTCCTCGACGAAGGCGCGGGTCAGCTCGCGGGCGCGGTCGGCGCGGAAGTTCATGAAGATGGCGGCATCGCCGTCGGCGACGATGGCCGGCCCCTGCTCGGTGTGGACGACGGTGGCCGAGACGAACTCGTCGTTCTCGCCGCGCTCGTAGGCGTCGCGCAGCCCCTGTTCGGCGCTGGAGGCCTCGAATTCGCCGACGCCCTCGGTGAGCAGCCGGTAGGCCTTCTCGACGCGGTCCCAGCGGTTGTCGCGGTCCATGGCGAAGTAGCGCCCGATGATGGAGGCGACGAAGCCGTTGTCGGCGCCCACCAGCTCGGCGAGGCGCGCATTGGTGCGCTCGATGGAGGCCAGGGCGCTGCGCGGCGCAGTGTCGCGGCCGTCGAGGAAGCCGTGCACGTAGATGCGCTGGGCGCCGCGGCGGGCGGCCAGCTCGGCCATGGCCAGGATGTGATCCTCGTGGCTGTGCACGCCGCCAGGCGAGAGCAGGCCCAGCAGGTGCACGGCGCGACCGGCGCTCACTGCGGCATCGATGCTATCGGTCAGGGCGGGAATGATGTCGAGATCGCCATCCTCGATGGCCTTGGAGATACGCGTGAGTTCCTGATACACGACCCGACCGGCGCCCAGGTTCATGTGCCCCACCTCGGAGTTGCCCATCTGGCCCTCGGGCAGGCCCACGTACTTGCCGTCGGTATGCAGCAGAGCGTGGGGCCGCTGCTGCCACAGGCGGTCCATGTTGGGCGTGTGCGCGGCGGCCACGGCATTGTCGGTGGGATCGGGGTTGTGGCCGTAGCCATCGAGAATGATCAGCGCAACGGGGCGTGGGGCGGTCTGGGTCGTCATCGGGGTATTGAGCCTCTTGAGCGTGGTGGACGCGACAGCGGGCCGTCCGGGAGGCTGTCCGCGCCGCTCGGACTTGGTGGAGAAGAGCGCGGCGAGACAGGCTCCTGGACGACGGGGGTCGCGACTTGATTCGGCTTGCGGCATCATAACGCACGGTCAGGCGAGCGTCATGACCCCGACACGTTGGCGGCGGCGTTGCCGCGGGGCATTGCCGCATGGTGTATACTCTCGCCTTCCGGGTGCCCTACCCTACCGATATTCTCGCTATTTCCGACAAAGAGTGTGCCGGACCCATGATCGATCAGCTGTTCGAATTCGTGCAGAATCACCCGCTTCTGGTGGGCGCCTTCCTCATGGTGCTGACCGCCTGGATCATCTACGAGGTCCGCAACAGTGCCGCCAGCGGCGTGACGTCCACCCAGGCGACCCAACTGATCAACCGTGAGGACGCCGTTGTGGTCGACACTCGCGAGGCGGGCGACTTCAAGGCCGGCCACATTGCCGGGGCACGCAACATTCCCCAGAGCAAGGTCGACGAGCGCATGAAGGAGCTCGAGAAGCTCAAGGACAAGCCGATCATCGTGGTGTGCAAGAGCGGTCAGTCTTCCGGCATCACCGTGGCCAAGCTGGCCAAGGCCGGCTTCACGCGGGTCTTCAAGCTCAAGGGCGGCATGATGCAGTGGCAGGCCGACGGCCTGCCGATGGTCAAGAAATAGCCAACACACAAGACGCAAGAGAACGCAAAAGGAATCTTCCCATGGCCGAAGAGAACAGCCAGAACGCCGCTGGCGGCAACCAGGCCGCCGCAGGACAGCAGAAGCAGCAGCTCCAGTTCGCCGTGCAGCGCATCTATGTCAAGGACATCTCCTTCGAGGCGCCCAACTCGCCGGCGGTCTTTCAGCAGCCGTTCAAGCCCAAGGTCGGCCTGGATCTGAACACCAGCAGCCGCAAGGTCGGCGAGGAACTCTACGAGGTGTCGATCAAGGTGACCGCCCAGGTGCGTCACAGCGAGGAAGGTACCACCTCCTTCCTGGCCGAGATCGAACAGGCCGGCCTGTTCCGCATCAGCGGCATCGAGGGTGCCCAGCTCGAGCACACCCTGGGCGCCTTCTGCCCCAACGTGCTGTTCCCCTACGCCCGCGAGTGCATCGACAACCTGGTCAACCGCGGCGGTTTCCCGCCCCTGATGCTGGCGCCGGTCAACTTCGAGGCGATCTTCGCCCAGAAGAAGAAGCGCGAGGCCGAGCAGGCCCAGCAGCAGGGCGAGCAGTCCACCCAGTAAGGGCAGGCTCGCCGTGTCCTCCGCGCCGCGCATTCACGTCGCCGCCGACTTTACCGTCGGCGGCGACGTCGTTCTGCCCGAAGGGCCGGCGCACCACCTGGCTCGGGTGTTGCGCCTGAGCGAGGGCGCGCCGGTGCGCCTGTTCGACGGCGCCGGCCTGGAGGCCCGGGCGGTGCTGGTCGAGGCCGGGCGCAAGCGCGTGGTGGCGCGTATCGACGCGGTGGAGGCGGGCCGCGGCGAGTCGCCGCTGGCGGTGCATCTGGGCCAGGCGATCTCCAAGGGCGACCGCATGGACTACGCCGTGCAGAAGGCCGTCGAGCTGGGCGTGGCCGCCATCACGCCGCTGTATACCGAGCACGGCGACGTGCGCCTCAAGGGCGAGCGCGAAGCGAAGAAGCTGGCCCACTGGCAGGCGGTGGCCGTCAGCGCCTGCGAGCAGTGCGGTCGTGCCGTGGTACCCACCGTGCATCCGCCCAGGCCGCTGGCCGAATGGCTCGGCGAGCGCCGCGAGGCGCTGCGGCTGGTGCTGCACCCGGGCACGGCGAGGGCGCTCGAGCAGGCCGACACGCCCGCCGACGCCGCGCTGCTGATCGGTCCCGAGGGCGGGCTCGCCGAGGCCGAGGTCGAAAGCGCCAAGGCCGCTGGCTTCGCCCCGCTCACCCTCGGCCCGCGCATCCTGCGCACCGAAACCGCGCCGGTTGTGGCGCTGTCGCTGCTGCAGTATCGCTTCGGCGACCTGGGCTGAAGTCTGTTGATTGACACGATGTATTCGAATTAACAGAGCGTTTTAGACTTTGGTCTATTTTTTACATTATTCCTTGCAGGGCTGAGAGCGGGTTATTAGCTTGTATGTTGTATGATGTATGACAACAAGCGTAGTCGGTCGTCCCAAGCTAGTACGTCAGCGGACCCATAGCCGGCGATGCGTGCAACCGAAGAGGAAGAGTTCGTGAAATTTTCCAGAGCAGCTGTGGTACACGCCGTAGGAGATGGATTGCTGTCGTTTCCCATTACTGATTTCGATAGCGAAGGACGCTTCGATGCGGAAAGCTATCGTCGTCGTCTGGAGTGGTTCATCAGCCACGATATCTCGGCCGTCTTCGTCGCCGGCGGCACGGGGGAGTTCTTCAACCTCTCGCTCGATGAGTATCGCGAGATCGTGCGGGTGGCCGTTAATGCTGTTGATGGCAAGCTGCCGGTGATCGCTAGCGCTGGCTTGAGCGTCGAGAGCGGCAAGGCCTTCGCCAAGGTGGCCGAAGAAGAGGGCGCCGACGGCATCCTGCTGATGCCGCCCTACCTGACCGAGTGTCCCCAGGATGGACTGGTCGAGTATGCCCGGCAGATCTGCGACTCCACCTCGATCAATGTCATCTACTACAACCGCGGCAACGGCATTCTCGATGCCGACTCGGTGCAGGCGCTGGCGGACCAATGCTCGAACCTGATCGGCCTGAAGGATGGCAAGGGCGATATCCAGGCGCTCAACAAGATCGTCAAACGCGTGGGGGATCGCCTGGTCTACGTGGGTGGCGTGCCCACCGCCGAGATCTTCGCCGAGGCCTACCTCTCTATTGGCGTGAATACCTACTCATCGGCCGTGTTCAATTTTGTACCGGACATGGCGGTGAAGTTCTACCAGGAGCTCCGCAAGGGGAACCGTGAGGTCGTCAAGCGGATCACCAACGACTTCTTCATCCCTTTCGTGGATCTCAGGGATCGGAAAGCAGGTTATGCAGTTAGCCTGATCAAGGCAGGCGCCGAGATCATCGGACGTCCGGCCGGCGAGGTGCGGGCGCCGCTGACCATGCCGACTTCCGAAGAGCGCCAGCAGCTAGAGACGCTGGTGAATATTGCGAAGCAGTTATAAAGGCACAACGCTGCAAAAACACGCATAGCATCACGAGGTATAAATATGAAAAAGACAATGATTGCACTCTCCCTTGCCGTGGGCGCCGCTGGTTTTACAGTACAGTCTCTGGCTGATAGCAATTATCCAGAGCGAAACATCGAATTCATCGTTCCATGGAATGCTGGTGGGGGCGCGGATAACGTAGTTCGAGCGCTACAAAACCCTGTTGAGGAAGTGTTGGGCACCAATATCGTTGTCAGAAACCTCTCTGGCGGTGGTGGTGCTGTTGGTTTCTCTAGGGCCCTATCTGCAAAGCCGGATGGCTATGTTGTAACCATTCCGACCAATGCCACTTTCACCTTGGAAGGGCTGGGTAATGTCGACTTTACCTATACCGATTTCGAGTATATTGCCAGAGTGCTGGTTGAGCCCTACGTCCTTGCAGTCAATAGTGGTAAGGGGTGGGAAACCCTTGAAGATCTAGTTGACCATCTTCAAGAGAATGACGCGCGCTTGATGGTTGGGGCTTCCGGTGTTGGTTCCTCGACACACGTCATGGCGGTTGCTTTAGCCGAGGAGCTCGGTGTCGAATTTGACGTAGTTCCTTACGATAGTGGTGCGAATGCAGTTACGGCAGCTATGGGAGGTCATATCGATGCTGTCGTTCTCAATCCATCGGAAGTGGTTTCAGGTATTGAGTCTGGCCGATTGACGGCGCTGGTGACTACTGGTGACGAGAGAAGTGGAGCCATTTCCCAAGCGCCGACGATGTTGGAAGAAGGTTACGACTTCTCTGTCAGTCAATGGCGAGGTGTGGCTGCGCCTAAAGGAATCAGTCAAGAGGTCGAAGACAGGTGGGTTGAAGCCATTCAGTCCGCCGTCGAGAGTCCGGAGTTTCAGCGAGCTGCCGAAATGATGGGGTCTGATATCATGCCTCTCTATGGTGATGAGTTAGACGAGTTCGTAGAAAGGACAGCGCGTCTGATGATTGATGAGGCAGCAAAGCTTCGGCAGTGAGGTAAGATAATGAAACGGTCTATAACAGAAGCCGTCGTTCATCTTGTGTTGATAGGCCTTGCAGGATACTTCCTGATGGAGTCTTTCTCGATTAGAGGAAGTGCCGCCGGTGGCAGTTTGCCACCGGCGTTTTTCCCCAAGGCGATATGCACGCTTCTCCTAGTGCTTTTGAGTGTTTCTCTGCTCAAGCTTATTTATGCAACGGCCAAGCATAATGAAGGTTGCCAGGAGGCGAGTTTCTCTCGAGGCTCGGTCATCCCTGTTGTCAGCTGGCTCGTAGTCTTCTTGCTGTTAGTCCTTTATGCAGTGGTGCTGGAACCTCTGGGTTATGTGGTGTCGACAGCACTGCTGGTATTTAGTGTAGTGGGTACCCTGGTGATGTTGAGCCCCGGCGATGAAAGCGGGATATCGGCCAAGGGTATCGCCAAGCTAGGCGCTTTTTCGATGATAGTTTCCCTATTGATCTTTTTCCTATTTAGCCAAGGGTTCGGCATCATTCTGCCCACCCTTGGCGTGATGGGGGTATAACATGGCGGATTATCTAGACGCCTTCGGGCTGGTGTTTCAGGGTTATGTTCTGCTGGCCATCGCCGGTGGCACCCTGCTCGGACTCATCATGGGGGCCTTGCCTGGCCTGACGGCGGCCATGGCTATTGCGCTACTGCTGCCTCTGACCTTCGGCATGCCGCCTGTGATGGGCATCGGCATGCTGCTGGGCACCCTCTGTGGTGCCATCGCCGGGGGCTCCGTATCGGCGACGCTGCTCAATATCCCCGGTACGCCGTCTTCGGTGGCGACGACCCTGGATGCCTTCCCCATGGCACGCAAGGGGCAGGCGGGTCGTGCCCTGGGCATTGCCATCGTTGCTTCCTTCCTTGGGGGCATCTTCAGTGCCGTGGTACTGAGTGTGTTGGCCCCCCCTATCGCGGAATTTGCGTTGCGCTTTGGTGCTCCTGAGTATTTCGCACTCAGTATCTTCGGGCTTGTGATTATCGCCTCGGTGGCCAAGAGCCTAATCAAGGGGTTGGTCGCTGGCCTGATCGGCTTGCTACTGGCCACGGTGGGTACCGACCCCATCGCCGGGGTCACTCGCTTTACCTATGGCAACTACTCGTTATTGACCGGTATTAATCTGTTGCCGGCTCTGATAGGCCTCTTCGCCGTCTCCCAAGTACTGGCCGATGTCGTCGACTACTTCAAGACGGAGAAAGCTGACACATCCAAGACCAAGCTGGACAAGGCGGCGCCACGTTGGCTGGAGGTGATAAGAAGTTGGAAAGTGCTCTTCTCTAGTTCCGTTATCGGAACCATTGTAGGTGCGATCCCCGGTGCGGGTGGGAGCATCGCCTCCTTCCTCTCCTACGACCAAGCCAAGAAGATGTCCAAGACGCCCGAGAAGTTCGGAACCGGGCACCCGGAGGGCATAGTGGCCTCCGAGTCATCCAACAATTCGCTGGTGGGGGGCTCGCTGATACCCATGTTGACTCTGGGTGTGCCTGGTGAGGCTGCAACAGCTGTTTTAATGGGCGGGTTGATGATTCAGGGGATTCGTCCCGGACCGATGCTCTTCGCTGAGCAGGGCGCGATCATCTACGGAATATTCATTGCTTTCTTCGTCGCCAATATCTTCATGCTGATGTTCCAATGGTTTGGTATCCGGCTCTTCGTCAAAGTGCTGCAGATTCCGCGTAAGCTACTGATGGCAATGATCCTAGTGTTCTGTGTGATCGGTGTTTACGCCGTTGATTCCGATATCTTCAATGTCTATCTGATGCTCGGCTTCGGCGTGCTCGGCTACTTCCTCAATAAGTATGGCTTCGGGACGGCGCCGGTCATCCTTGGGCTAATACTCGGCCCCATTGCAGAGTCCAATCTACGCCGTGCTCTGCTGCAGTCGGGGGGGGATTGGTCGGTATTCGTCATGCGGCCCATTAGTTTAACGTTCCTTGCGGTCGCGCTGATCTTCCTGGTCTTTACCTATTGGCAGAACACCCGCCACAAGACTTTATTGACCTAACGAGAGGTGGTCCATGTTTCCTTCGATCAAGAGCATGCGTGTGGTCCCGGTGGCCGGCTACGACGGCTTCCTGTTGAACCTCAGCGGTGGCCATGCGCCATGGTTCATTCGCTGCGTCGTCATTCTGGAAGATGATGCCGGCAATCAAGGAGTTGGAGAGATTCCGTCCAGTGCCGGCATCCTCAAGGGGCTGGAGCAGTGCCGCTCCCTTGTGGAGGGCTCTAGGGTTAACGAGATCAAGCAGACCTTGCATCGGGTGCGTTTGTTGCTGGCGCAAAACGGTCGCGAGGAGCGGGGTCGCCAAACCTTTGATCTGCGTGTGGCGGTGCATGTGATCACCGGTATCGAGTCGGCCCTGTTCGACCTCTATGGCCAGGCGCTGCAGATGCCGGTAGCTGACTTGCTAGGCCAGTACGGTCGCCAGCGCGATGAGGTCGAAGCCTTGGGCTACCTGTTCCTTCTCGGAGACCCTGCCAAGACGGATCTGCCCTATCCCAAGACGGAAAATCCGCAGGACGCCTGGGATGAGGTGCGCTATCGCGAGGCGCTGACGCCCGAGGCGGTGGCCAACTTGGCCAAGGCGGCCTATGAACGCTATGGCTTCAAGGACTTCAAGCTCAAGGGTGGTGTGCTACGTGGTGAGGAGGAAGCGGAGTGCATCCGTGCACTGCACGACGCCTTCCCCGAGGCACGACTGACGCTCGACCCCAACGGCGCCTGGAAGCTCGACGAGGCAGTACGGGTGCTCGATCCTATCAAGCACCTGCTCAGTTATGCCGAGGATCCCTGCGGCCAAGAGGAGAGCTACTCCGGTCGCGAGACCATGGCCGAGTTCAAGAAGCGCACCGGATTGCCTACCGCGACCAATATGATCGCCACCGATTTCAAGCAGTTGCAGTATGCCGTTCAGCTCAATTCGGTGGATATCCCTCTGGCAGACTGCCATTTCTGGACCATGCAGGGCGCTGTGGCGGTGGGCGAGCTGTGCAATGAGTGGGGCATGACATGGGGCTCTCACAGCAACAACCACTTCGATATTTCACTTGCAATGATGACCCATGTGGCCGCGGCTTGCCCCGGCGAGATCACGGCCATCGATACTCATTGGATCTGGCAAGATGGCCAGCGGATCACCAAGAATCCGTTCGCGATCCGCGATGGCAAGCTAAGCGTGCCGAAGGTGCCGGGTTTAGGAGTCGAGCTGGACGAGGAGAAGCTGATGGAGGCGAATCGTCTGTATCAGAGCCTCGACGTGACACAGCGCAACGATGCCATGGCCATGCAGTACCTGATTCCCGGCTGGGAGTTCGACCCCAAACGGCCGGCTCTCGTCCGTTAGTTCCCGGCCGAGCCAGCCTGGATAAATAGGCGTATGTTTGTGAGAGATACATTCATGCCGAGGAAGTTGATATGCCAGCTGAATTAGGGCAGCTCAATGTGCGCAGGGTCGGCCAGCAGGGAAGCCTCTCTGTGCACGTGGCGGACCAGCTTGAAGTCCTGATCACTGAAGGCAAGATCGCGGTTGGGGACAAGTTGCCGCCTGAGAGCAGCTTGTGCGATTCCTTTGGCGTCAGCCGCACGGTAATCCGTGAAGCCATTACCCACCTCAAGTCGCTCGGACTGGTCGAGACACGTCGCGGCGTCGGTACGACCGTCTTGCGTTCGACCACCATTGAGGCAAGGCCTGCCAAGCGCATCAATCCGACAACGGTGAAGGATATCCTTCACGTGCTTGAGTTACGTTTGACATTGGAGCCAGCGGCAGCAGAGCTGGCAGCATTGCGGCATGACGAAGAGGACCGTCGAGTCCTGCATATTCGCCACGAAGCCTTCGTCAAGGCACATGCGGATAAATCGCAGGCGCGCGTGGAGGATTACGAATTCCATCACGCGATCGTCCAGGCAACCAAGAACCCTTTTTTCAACCAATTCTACGAGCAGCTTAGCCAGAGTGTGATCCCTCGCGCCAAGCTACTCAGCATAGAAATCAATCCCGTGACCTCGGAGCGCTACCTGGCACGTGTACAGGAGGAACACGCCTATATTCTTGAGGCGATTCTGTCGAGAGATGCGGAAGCCGCTCGTGAAACGATGTTCCAGCACCTGAACCGCGCGAGGAATATGTACGCTAAGTATCAGGAAACCTGAAGCGGATTGAGCTATCGCAATTAACTAGTACGAAATTAGGAGCCATCATGACCTTGCTAGGCAAGATGCTGATCGGCCGCGAGGCCGTCAGCGGCAGTTCCACGCCCATCCACGCCGTCGACCCCGCCACCGGTGAGCGGCTGGCACCCGCCTACGCCGGTGGCACCCAGGCCGAGGTGGAGCGCGCCTGTGCCTTGGCCGAAGCGGCATTCGGCGTCTACCGCGAGACGACGCTGGAGCAGCGCGCCACATTCCTCGAAACCATCGCCGGCGAGATCGAGGCCATCGGCGACGAACTGATCGAACGCGCCATGGCCGAGACCGGCCTGCCCCGCCCCCGCCTCGAGGGCGAGCGCGGCCGCACCTGCGGTCAGCTGCGCCTGTTTGCGTCGGTGGTACGCGCCGGCGAGTGGCTCGACCTGCGCCTCGATCCGGCCCTGCCCGAGCGTGAGCCGCTGCCCCGCGCCGACCTGCGCCAGCGCCACATTCCGCTCGGCCCGGTCGCCGTGTTCGGCGCCTCGAACTTCCCGCTGGCCTTTTCCGTGGCCGGTGGCGATACCGCCTCGGCACTCGCTGCCGGCTGCCCGGTGATCGTCAAGGCCCACTCCGCCCACCCCGGCACCTCGGAGCTGGTGGGCCGCGCCGTGCAGCGAGCGGTGGAGAAGAGCAACCTGCCCGAAGGGGTGTTCTCGCTGCTGTTCGGCTCGGGCCGCGAGGTGGGCCAGGCGCTGGTGGCCGATCCGCGCATCCAGGCGGTGGGCTTCACCGGCTCCCGCGCCGGCGGCACCGCGCTGATGAAAACCGCCCAGGCCCGCCCCCAGCCGATCCCGGTCTACGCCGAGATGAGCTCGATCAACCCGGTGTTCCTGCTGCCCGAGGCGCTCAAGGCACGCGGCAACAAGCTCGCCGAAGGCTTCGTCGCCTCGCTCAACATGGGCGCCGGGCAGTTCTGCACCAACCCCGGGCTGGTGATCGGCGTGAAGGGCGCCGAGCTCGGCGCCTTCGTCGAGACCGCGGGGGGTGCCGTCAAGCAGAGCGCCGGCCAGACCATGCTCACCCCGGGCATCCACGACGCCTACGAGCAGGGTGTGAAGCGGCTCTCATCCAACGGCAAGGTACGCGAAGCGGCCCGCGGCCAGGTCGGCGAGAGCGCCCATGCCTGTCAGGCCGGACTGTTCGTCACCACCGCCCAGGACTTCCTCGCCGAGCCCGAGCTGCAGGAAGAAGTGTTCGGCGCCACCTC
>NZ_FNVC01000031.1:0-51882 GCF_900108215.1 Billgrantia desiderata
CCATCCTATGCTGGTTGTGATCTGGCGTGATCAATCAGCAGGATACGTCACCCTCTCGACTTCCCTCCATACACAAGACTTGAGCTTAACTCATGCCTTGGTAACCCGGCTCTATCGCCAACCGCACAATACCGCTTTGAGCATGCTCAAGACATGGCGGCAACATGCCAAGGGCACGGAAAGCCTATCCGAGCGCCTGAAGCGTGGCCGTATCATTGCCTTGATGCACAACACACCGCTGCCCAGCGCAACGGATCGAATCGATGTCGGCCCACGGGTCAGCCAGAGCGAAGCGCAGGGCATTCCCATCCCTCCGTCGTTCCGCTTGCTGAAGATACCTGCCCAGCAGCATGCCTTTATCACGGTCAAGTCGCTGGAAGAGATACCCGACGTGGTGCAGTACTTGATTTGCGAAGGGTTGCCAGCAGAGCGCTATCACGCTACGGGAGAGGCGCTTCAGGTGGAGTGGACGCAGGAAGAGATCGTGATGCGGCTACCGGTTCAAAAGAATCGATGAGCCTTACGCTTTGTCCTAAAACCGCTCATCCGAGCAACTAAACCTTGAGCAGGGACTAGCAAATCGAACGAAGCCGGGCCAATGGCCCGGCTTCGCACGCAATCAAGATTCGACGCGAACCAGCCAGCCTTCCACGGTGTCGGAACCGTGCTCGTCTTTCCAGGCTTTCAGCGTCTTGTGGTTACCGCCGCGGGTTTCCACCACTTCACCCGTATTGGGGTTCTTGTAGATTTTCAGCTTGCGCTTGCGACGGGCGCCACCACCGGCAGCAGCCGACTTGGCCGGTGCCGATTTGCCACCCTGCGGCTCCAGCAGGTTGATGACATCGGTGGAGCTCTTGTTGAACTCGCGCATCAGCGCTTCGAGCTTGTCCTTGAACTCGAGCTCGGCCTTCAGGCGCTCGTCGTTTTGCAGCCGCTCCATTTCAGCCTGAAGCTGCTTGAGCTGCTGCTCTTTCTGCATGAATTCGCTAAGAAGGGACATTGGCAATCCTGTAATTCATTTGGGAGTTTTGCGGGATGCGGCTTATAAATACAACAACCCGGCCGAAATGACAACACTCAATCTTATTTTCATCGACTTTATCGGCAACGTCAAATAGATGTGTCAAACGAAATTCGGAAAACCGCAACTGATGCGGCACGAGGAAGAAGCCGCCGCCTGCTTTGTATGATGATTTCCAAGCGCCCCTACCATCGGCATCTCCTAATTTAACGCCTTGTTGCCGCTCGGTCGTTTGCTACACTGGGGGAATGGAGACATTGGTCAAGCATACTAAGGATGGCATGTATTTGTTTCATAACCTCAAGTCACGCTTGGATTTATGCGACGAGGACAAGCGAGTTTTCGATAGCTACACGAGCCCCGTACGGGAAGTGAAGAAGGGCAGCCACCTGGCTCGTGAAGGTGAGGTGCTGGAGTGCCTGCATCTGATCGAGAAGGGCTGGGCCTGCCGCTACAAGATGCTGCACAACGGTAGAGAGCCGATTACTTCGCTGCTGCTGCCCGGCGATATCAGCGACAACGGCCAGGGTCTGTACAACCGGCTCGACTATTCCATCAAGGCGATCACGCCGTTGCGCTTTACCACCATCGACTCAGAAAGCGCCGAGCGGCTATTCGAGCGGCCACGCATTCTGCGTCTGTTCAAGGCTTCGGGCCATATCAGCCACAGCGTAGCCATGAACTGGATCGTCAACATCTCCGCGCGCAATGCCGAAGGACGTATCGCCAATTTGCTATGCGAGTGCTACGCCCGCTCCCACGCTGCCGGCATGACCTACCAGGGGCGTTATTTCTTCCCCCTCACCCAAACGGAAATCTCGGAAGTGGTAGGCCTTTCCAGCGTTCACGTAAGCCGCTCGCTGAACAAGATCAAGCGCAAGGGGCTGATCGAAAGCTGCGACCACAGGCAGATCCACATCAAAAACTGGCATGGCCTGGCGGCCCTGGGCGACTTCAGAGCGGAAAATCTCTCGCTTCCCGCTTAGAAGCCGCATTGAAACGCTGCCCGCCCAATCGAGCGAGTTGAAGTTCAGCCCTGCGCGCGATCTCAACAAGTTCAATAAAAAATATCGCGCAGTATCTCGTAGATGATGGCGTTGGCGGCATCCACCAGGATGACGTCGGGGCCGACGCGGCGCCATTCGTAGCCGTCGTAGCGTGGCAGATCGCGCAGGATGCGTTCGTCCAGCTGCTTGGCGATGCCCGGCGGCAGCGGCTTGCCCCGCTCCAGGTTCATGCGAATGCCCGGCGGCAGGCTTTCCCGGCTGCGGTCGATCTCGATCCAGTCGCGCCGCTCGAGCAGCAGCCGACGGATCTCGCGCTCGTCGATACGCGGGCCGTAGTTGGCCTGACGCCCCGAGCGAGCCTCGCTTTGCCAGTTCTCACCGCCGCGTGAGGCACGCTCGCCGGGCTGGGCTCTGCCCTGCCCCTGCTGCCCCGGCACCGCTTCCTGAGCCTGCCCCCTGGCCTGGCCCTGCCCTTGGCCTTGATGCTGGCCTTGGCCCTGCCCACGGTTATCGGCAGGCTGGGCATGGGCGAAGGCGCCGGCGGCCAGCAGCAATGCCGCCGCACCGTGGAGTACCACACGTTTGGAAATAGGCATGAGCCGCTCCTTACCGCTGTGTTTTCTTCAGCTTAGGTGAGGAATGGGGAGGGAGTGTGGAACCTGTGATGGCAAGCGGCGCCGGAGCCAGTGTACGTTCCCGAACCGCCGGTTATTCCTTGCGTTGCGCAAGGCTCATCAAATATAGCGCAGCGGCAAGAGCGAGTACTGAAAGCGCCAGATAGATCGCATCCAGTGGAGTCTGGAAGCGGATGTCAACTACGGCGCGGAAGAACTCTATGATCACCGCCAGGATCACCACCCGTGCTATCTTGTCCTTGAGTTGGTCGAAAGATTGCACGTTGAACGGATGGAGCGGGGCGTGATCTTCGGCTTGTTCAATGGGGGAGACGAAAAGCCGGTAGACCCCTAGCCCGAATATCAAAAGCACGATGGCTATCAAATAGATATCGATGGCCATGATGATGCTTGGCACCACGTTATCGTGAATGTCTTCCACGCTACCGAGCAGGTAATACGCCACGGTATCGATCAATATCTTGATGATATCGATGGTGCCGATGGTGAAGAGCACTACCGCACCGAGCAGGCTCGGCAGCACCGCCATCATCACCAGAAAGCGTGAATTCCACAGGAAGCGCTCCAGCACTCTTTCGGTGCGCCCCTGCGGACTCGGTGGCGTACCGGTCGTTGGTGGCGTACGACCCTCTTCTCGAGAGCCAGGATCTATCGGCATAAGGTCAATGTCTCATTCAATGGAAACGCTTTCTCAGCCTGGCGAGGACTGGTGATTCAAACGCTTCAGCCACCGCTGTTTTGCATACTGGCGAAGATTATGAATGCTGTCGGTCTCATCTACTATATCCTGCCCCAAGATGGTTTCAATGATATCTTCCAGCGTGATCAGCCCTACCCAGGTCCCGTGTTCGTTGTGCACTACTCGCAGGTGGTGATGATCTCGCAGCATATCGGTAAAAACCTGCTCGATGCTTGTGGTATCGGCAATGCTGACTACTGGCCGCTTGAGCTCGCTCATGGTTTTTGAATCTTCAGCATGGTACATGTCGGAGCGGTGCACATATCCGAATGCCTGTTCGCCCTGATCCATTACCGGTAGGCGTGTGTAAGGCGCCTTTCCATAACGAGCATCGAACTCAGCAACCGTCATGTTCGGTGGCACCGTTTCACATACCGTCCGCGGCGTCATGGCATCTTTCACCATCATCTCATGCAGACTGAGGATGTTGATGATGGTGCGTGATTCCTCCGGGTCGAGCACCCGCTCCTCCAGGCCGATTCGAGACAGCGCCTGGATCTCGGCGCGAAGGTCGACATCGTGAACGGAGTTTCCCAACCGCCGGGTGATCATTTCCGAGAGCCAGATGAACGGTGCCAGGAGCAGTATCATGGCTCGCAGTAGCGAAGGGAGAAACGGGGCCAACTGGCGCCAGTAGGTGGCGCCGAGGGTCTTGGGAATGATCTCCGAGAGCACCAGAATCAACAGCGTCATCACCACGGAGGCCGCTGCTATGTACGGCTCTCCGAAAATCACCGCGACCTGAGCCCCTACGCCGGTGGCGCCAACCGTATGGGCGATGGTGTTGAGAGTAAGAATGGCGGCCAGAGGCCGGTCAATATTGGCTTTGAGTGTAGCCAACGCTGCATGAGCGCCAGGGCGATCCACCTTGAGCTGGGCAATGTAGCTCGGCGTGAGCGAGAGTAGCGCCGCTTCAAGCACAGAACACAAGAACGAAACGGCAAGTGACGCAACGATAATCGCTGCAAGGAGAATCATGAGGGCTCGCTGAAAGGACCGTTACCACTCTATACGAAAATTCAACACCACTGTCAATGGCCCCTTCCCTTGGGCCAAGCCAGGCATGAGCAATCGCCCGACGCTTTTAGATGAGGTCACGCTTTGGTATTAGACAGTCTCAGCATTACACCGGACCAAGGCCTCTGTGCCTGACAAGAAGAACCAATGACCCAGCCTACTAGGCAAGCCTGCCATGGGCGAAGACGGCAGCGGCCGTAGCAACGCCGCCGCACCGTGGAGCACCACTCGTTTGGAATACGCCTGGGCCGCTCCTTACCGATGTGTTTCCTCAGCCTAGGTGGGAGATAGGGTGGGAGTGTGGATTTAACCTGTTGTATCATGCGATGTGGTTCTTTCCTCTAACCGTTATGAAGTCAGAGTCCACTCAAATTACTCTGAGAGGTACAATCTCAGAATAGCCATTCAGCCTTGACGCGCACATAAAAAACCGAGCCCTAAGAAGGACTCGGCCAAAACCGCTACACAGAACAACAATTAGCAACCCAACAAAACCAGATCACCAAAATTGTACTTACGAATAAACCGATTGGAGCTCTATATTAATCGTCGAGCTGAGCTCCGCCTATATTGAAAGTGATATCTACATCTTCAACGCTCTCTCGCGCAGGATTGACAGTGACTGAATCACCAAGCTCAGCGGTGCCTTCATCAAATTCCCCCCAATCACATGCTCCACCAGATGGCACCTCTGGGAGATTAGTTGCCTCGAGAATAAGCGCTCCTGCAAGTGAATTTCCATACGCCCTTGCTTCAGCCTGACAAGCTGCAATGGCAGATCTATCAAGATAATTGTTATACTGCGGTATCGCTATCGCCGCCAAAATCCCGATGATGGCCACCACGATCAGCAGTTCGATCAGGGTGAAACCGCCCTGGCCTCGCTTGGCCGTTGTTCTCTGTCGCATCAGTTCTTTCATGCTCATCGCCGTCGTCCCCTGCTCTCTGGTACCCGTACGGCCGTCTTGCCGGCCGTGTGGGCAGTTCACCTGCGGCCTGTTAGCCGCCCTTCGATCGCAGGCATCGCCCGCGACCTTGCTCTTGCTTTTTCCTACCTACCCCTTTCCACCTTCGCTCGAGCCTAGCGCAGCAAATGCCTGAGCTCGCTCATCGCAGGGGTCTTACGCCCCGTTTTCACTCACATTAATTTACACACCCTTTGCCCACAAGCGCTACCTACGTGGGTACTGCCATATTTTCATCATAATCGATGATACCGTTAATGCCAGTTGGAACCACAAACGCCATCACGGTGGGATGATGCATATCGAAGGGCTAGAATGCCTGTAACACGTTATGCTCACGCCCGTGCGGCAACCCCTGAGGCGCCATGAACGACTTTCGATCCGTCCCCAACGCCAGCCATGCGCCCAGCGGCACCTCGGCGCCTTCTGCACCCGATGCCAACCTCGAGGGGTTACGTGGCTTCGCTCGGCGCCTGGTGGAATACGGGCTGCTTTCCCGTCCAGCGGCGGAGCGGGCGGAGTACGAGGCGCGCGAGGCGGAAATCAGCCTGTTACAGCATGTGATCGAGTCGAGCCTGGCCACCGCGCGCGAGGCTACGCTGTGTGCGGCCTGGGAGTACGGCCTGCCGGTGATCGACCTGGATGCGCTGCGCCTGGCCAGCCTGCCCGCCGCCAGTGAGTACCCCGAAAAGCTGCTGCGCAAGCTGTGTGTGGTGCCGCTTGCCCGCCGCGGCCATCGGTTGACGGTGGCGGTGCCCTACCCCTCTACCCTGGCGAAACTCGATGAGCTGCAGTTCGCTACCGGCCTGAGCATCGATGCGGTGCTGTGCCCGGTGGATCAGCTCATGCCGGTGCTGGAGGCGTACCTGACCCATCACGATAGCCACATGCTGGCCGCGCTCGATGGGGTGGACGATGCCGTCAGCGAGCTGGAGTTCGAGGATGGCGTGGATATCAGCGAGGACCGTGCCACTGATGCCGCCTCCAGCGGGGCCGACGATGCCCCCATCGTCAAGTTCGTGAACAAGGTGCTGCTCGACGCCATTCGGCGCAACGCTTCGGACATTCACTTCGAGCCCTACGAGACCAGCTACCGGGTGCGCATGCGGGTAGATGGCATGCTGATGGAGGCCGCACGCCCACCGTTTGCCATGCGTACGCGCATTGCCGCTCGCTTGAAGGTGATGGCACGCCTGGACATTTCCGAGCGCCGCCTGCCGCAGGACGGCGCCATCAAACTCAAGGTCTCCAAGACCCGCTCGATCGATTTTCGCGTGAACTCGCTGCCCACGGTGTACGGCGAGAAGATCGTACTGCGTATTCTCGACCCTGCTTCGGCCCAGATCGGCATCGATGCGCTGGGCTTCACCCCGGAGCAGCGCGCGCTCTACGAAGGCGTGCTGGACCATCCCCAGGGCATGATTCTGGTCACCGGCCCTACCGGCAGCGGCAAGACGGTAACGCTCTACACCGGGCTGAACCTGCTCAACGAGGTGCAGCGCAATATCTGTACCGCCGAGGATCCGGTGGAGATCAAGGTGCCGGGGGTGAATCAGGTAAACGTGCTGCCCAAGATCGGGCTGGATTTCGCCAGCGCGCTGCGCGCCTTTTTGCGCCAGGACCCGGACGTGGTGATGGTGGGCGAGATTCGCGATCTGGAAACCGCCGAGATTGCGGTGAAGGCGGCGCAAACGGGCCACTTGGTGCTTTCCACGGTGCATACCAATTCCGCGGCGGAAACCCTGACCCGCCTGGCCAACATGGGCGTGCCGCCGTTCAACATCGCCAGTTCGGTGAGCCTGATCATCGCTCAGCGTCTGGCACGAAGGCTGTGCAAGCACTGCAAGCAGTTGGCGGAGATACCTCGCGAAACACTATTGCAGGAGGGTTTTACCGAGCAGGAAGTAGATAGCGCCACCGTGTACGAAGCGGTAGGCTGCAAGCATTGTACCCATGGCTACAAGGGGCGCGTGGGCATCTACGAAGTGGTACCGGTCGACAATGAGATGAGTCAGTTGATCATGCGCAACGGCAACTCAATGGACTTCGATCGGCTGGCACGGCAGGAGGGTCATCCGGATCTGCGGCGCAGCGGGTTATTGAAAGTGATGCAGGGCATTACCAGCTTGACCGAGGTCAACCGCGTTACCAAAGACTGACGAAAAACTTGCGCTTTATTTCTCTCGGTTACATTTATCACTCTCAAGACATGCGCACTCGCGCCGATGATAATGAATGACGCATTCAAGTAGCAGGGAGCCTATGTCAACCAGAACGGCAAAAGCGCCACGGAAGCTGAAACTGTACCGCTGGCGCTGGACGGGCAAGGGGCCCGGCGGCAGGTTGGTGAGCGGCGAGGTGGTGGCCGCCGAGAAGTTCGAAGTGGAGCGCGAGCTGGCGAGCCAGAACATCATCGTCAAACGGGTGCGCCGCAAGGGCGGGCTGGGCGGCGGCATGGGTACCGTAAAACCCCGTGACGTGATGCTGTTCGCCCGCCAGATGGCCACCATGATTCGCGCCGGCGTGCCGGTGCTGCAGGCCTTTCAGGTGGTGGCCGAGAGCATTCGCAAGCCGGCCATGAGCGCCGTGGTGCAGCAGATGATGAACGAGGTGGCGGCCGGCTCGAGTTTTTCCCAGGCGCTGCGCAATCATCCTGAGTGTTTCGACAGCCTGTTCTGCAACCTGGTGGAGGCCGGCGAGAGCTCCGGCTCGCTGGACCGCATGCTCGACAGGATCGCCACCTACAAGGAGAAGGTGGAGTCGCTGAAGGGCCGGGTGAAGAAGGCGCTGTGGTACCCCATCGCGGTGATCCTGGTGGGTATCGCCGTGACTGCGCTGCTGCTGATCAAGGTGGTGCCGCAGTTCGAGAGCCTGTTCCACGGTTTCGGCGCCGAGCTGCCGGCGATGACCCGCATGACCATCGCCCTTTCCGAGTTCGCCCAGCAGTACTGGCTGTGGGGGCTGGGTGGGGGGATCGCCTTCGTTTACCTGATGCGTCAGGGCATCAAGCGCTCGTCCGCCTTTGCCTACCGCGTGCATGCGTTTCTGCTCAAGCTGCCGGTACTGGGCGACATTTTCGACAAGTCCGCCGTGGCGCGCTATTCGCGCACGCTGGCCACCACCTACGGCGCCGGCGTGCCCATGGTGGAGGCGCTGGACATCGCCGCCGGGGCCACCGGCAACCTGGTTTACGAGCGCGCGACCAAGCAGATCCGGGAGGACGTTTCCATCGGCCAGCAGTTGCACTTCGCCATGCGCCTGACCGAGCGCTTTCCAGCGCTGGCGGTACAGATGGTAGGCATTGGCGAGGAGTCCGGCGCGCTGGACGCCATGCTCAACCGGGTGGCCGACTATTATGAGGAAGAGGTCGACAACAAGGTCGACGCTCTCACCTCGCTGCTGGAACCGCTGATCATCGTGGTGCTGGGTATTCTGGTGGGTGGCCTGGTGGTCTCGATGTACCTGCCGATCTTCGAGTTGGGAACGGTGCTGTGAGTGGAGCGGTATGGCTGCTGGCAGCCCTTCTGGGCCTGTGTCTGGGCAGCTTTCTCAACGTTGTGATCGTGCGCTTGCCGGTCATGCTGATGCTGGGCTGGCGGGCCGAGGCTCGCGAGGCACTGGAGCTGCCCGAAGAGCAGTCGCCCCGCTTCAATTTGCTGGTGCCGCGCTCGATCTGCCCTCAGTGCGAGACACCTATCGCCTGGCATGACAACCTGCCGGTACTCGGCTGGATCAAGCGGCGCGGCCGCTGTGCCGCCTGCGAGGCGCGTATCAGCCCGCAGTATCCACTGGTGGAGCTGGCCGGCGCCGGCCTGGCGCTGGCGGTGGTGGCACTGTACGGCGCCAGCTGGCAGGGCCTGTTCGTGTACGGCGCCTGCCTGGCACTGCTGGCCCTGGCGGTGATCGACCTGCGCACCCAGTTGCTGCCGGATGCCATGACCTTGCCGCTGCTGTGGGCCGGCCTGCTCTATCAGCTGCTGTTTCAGCCGCTGATGCTGCCCAGCGCGGTGATAGGCGCCATGGCGGGGTATCTTGCCCTGTGGAGCGTGTACTGGCTGTTCAAGCTGGTAACCGGCAAGGAGGGCATGGGCTACGGCGACTTCAAGTTGCTGGCGGCCCTGGGCGCCTGGCTGGGCTGGCAATACCTGCCCATGATATTGATCCTTTCCGCCGGCGTGGGCGCCATCGTCGGCCTTGCGCTGCAGCTCGCTCTGCCCCGCCTGCGCGGCGCCCCCATGCCCTTCGGCCCCTATCTGGCCAGCGCCGGCATGATCGCGCTGCTGGTTGGCGAGCCGCTGATGGCCAGCTATGGGCGCCTGTTCCTGCTGTAGTATGGTTGTTTTCCCCCCTTTACCAAGACAAGGAAGCAGTTTGTGACTGGTGAGCCTTCATGATCGTTGGCGTAACGGGCGGTATCGCTTCCGGCAAGAGCACGGTGGCACGGGCCTTCGCGGCGCTGGGCGTGCCGTGGGTGGATGCCGACGACGTGGCCCGCGAGGTGGTGGAGCCCGGCGAGCCGGCGTTGGCCGAGATTGCCGAGCGCTACGGTGAGCGGGTGCTACAGGCCGACGGGAGCTTGAACCGCCGTGCCCTGCGCGAGATCGTGTTTGCCGACGAGGGCGAGCGCCGCTGGCTGGAGTCGGTGACCCACCCGCGCATTCGGCAACGTATCGTCGCGCACCTGGAGCGGCTGCAGGCCGAGGGCGCGCCCTACGTGCTGCTGGTCTCGCCGCTGCTGTTCGAATCGGGCCAGAGCGAGCTGGCCGACCGCTGCCTGGTGATCGACGTGCCGGAAAGCCTGCAGATAGCCCGCACCGCCGCCCGCGACGATGTCGACGATGCCCAGGCCCGCGCCATCGTGGCGGCCCAGATGCCGCGCAGCGAACGCCTGGCCCGCGCCGACGATGTGATCGACAATACCGGTAGCGAAGCAGACCTTGCCGCCCAGGTGGCCGAACTGGACCGACGCTATCGGCAGCTAACGACCTCTTGAAAGCCCTGTTAAAAGACCTATAAAATGGTCTTGAGGGGCAATCAGGAGGCTACCATGCCACACACAATCCTTGCCAACACCACAGCCAGTATCTCCGAGCTGAAAAAGAACCCGATGGCTACCGTTGCCGCAGGTGAGGGCTTTCCTGTCGCCGTTCTGAACCGGAACGAGCCCGCCTTCTACTGCATCCCGGCGGCCGCTTATGAAGAATTGCTGGAGAAGCTGGAAGATGCCGAGTTGAACCGGATCGCCGATGAACGAAGCTCTCAGGCTGAGATCACGGTAACCCTGGATGAGCTTTGAGCTTCGCTTTCGGGAAGAGGCTCTGAAGGAGTGGCGCAAACTCGATGACAGCGTGCGCTCTCAGTTCAAGAAGAAGCTGGCGGCCATTGTCGATGATCCTATCCGACCGGCTGCTCAACTCTCCGGTAGTAAGAATCGCTACAAGATCAAGCTCCGTAGCGCAGGCTTTCGCCTTGTCTATGAGGTGCGAGGCAATGAGCTCGTCGTTCTTGTCATTGCAGTGGGTAAACGAGAGCGCAACGACGTTTATCTCAAGGCCAAGCGACGCCACTGATCAACAAGCCTGCTGGCCTTTACCTCTCACCGATGGCTAGACTATGCGCAAAGCCAGCAACCGTTTTGGATTCATGAGCCAACACAACCAACGCCCCTTGACCGTCGCCTGCCCGCAATGCCGAAAGAAGGTGGCATGGAGCGAGAGCAACCCCTACCGCCCCTTCTGCAGCGAGCGCTGCAAGCTGATCGACCTGGGTGCCTGGGCCGATGAGTCGCACCGTATTGCCGGCGAGCCGGCGCTCGACGAGAGCAATATCGACGAGTGGCTGGCCCGCGCCGAGCGAGGCGACGAGCGGTGACGCTCGCCCCGGCGCCGACCTATCGGCTGCTGGCCGAGCTGGAGCTCGCCTTCGACAGGCTGATCGAGCGCAGCGAGGCGCTGCTCGACCTCTATGCCGCCTCACCTGCCGAGGCCTGGGCCTTTCAGGCCGAGGCCAGCACCGAGTGGCTACGCCGCGCCCTGCTCGATTTCTGGTACGCCGATGGTCAGGACGGCCGCGCCACACGCAGCCATGTGGGGCTGGTGGCCGCCGACGATGCCCTGATGGCCGCAGCGACCGAGGTCAACGCCGCCAAGGCCGATTTTGCCGCCCGGCTTGCGCATATTCGCGACCATCACCCGCCGCTGCTGGCCGAGGCCAAGGCGGTGCTGCCGTTCCGCCACCCCGAGCTGCACGACCACCTGCGCGGCAGCGGCCTGGCCCGGCTGCACTTGAAGCAGTGCTGGCGGGCAATACCCATCGCCGAAGCGCCGGTGGCCCGGGTGCGCCTGGCGTGGTACTCGAGCGGTCGCTCGATCAAGCGGCTGACGGTGCGCGAGGTGGAGAAGAAACTGCTGGCACTGGATACCGATGCCCCCCACGTTCGCATTCAGCTACGCAAACTGGCCGCCCTGCCCTCGGCCGAGCCGTTGGCGCAGGTGCAGAGCCAGGCACCGCTGATGCGCGCCAACCTGTTCTACTGCGAGCCGTTGGAAGACGGCCGCACCCGCCGCGCCATGAACGTGGCGCTGCCGCTGTTCCTGCCTGCCCCCCGCGGCCGGCTGCCCGACCACAACCTGCCGCCGGCCGCGCCGCCCCAAAGCCGTACCCGGGCACGGCGTAGCGACGAGAAGCTGGAAGATACGCCCTACCTTCCTTCTCTCAGGATCTATCGCTACCGCTAGGCTCTGTTCGAAAACTGTCTGCGCTCGCCGACTTTTCGTACAAGCCTAGGCCCGACCTGAAATACCAGCGGCTGCTCAGTCCTCCTCATCCATACGCGCTTCGTACCAGTCGAGCGCCTGCTCCATGCGGTCGTAGCCCCAGAAGGGCTCGTCGCCGGCCATGAAGAACGGCGCACCGAAGATGCCCAGCGCCTGGGCCCGTTCGGTGGCCTTGCGCAGCGCTTCCTTGACCTCGGGCCGCTGGCTCTGCTTCAGCAGCACCTCGGCATCGAGATTGACCTCGGCCAGGCAGTTGGCGATGACTGCGGGATCGGCGATGTCCTGATCGTGCTCGAAGTTGGCACGGTACACGCTGCGCACGAAAGCCGGTACCCAGGGCTCCTGGGCGTGCCAGTTGACGATGCGTGCCGCTAGCAGGCCACTGCGCGGAAACTGCGAGGGCCGGTGGAAGCGGATGCCGTCGCGCTCGCACAGGCGTTCGATGTCGCGCCACATGTAGCGCCCCTTGGCCGGAAACAGCTTGAAGGGTGTATCGTTCCAGCCTTGGGCCTGGAAGATCGGCCCCAGCAGGAACGGCTGCCAGTGCACCTCGATGTCGCGCTCAGCCGCCAGATGCTCGAGCTTCATCGCAGCCGGATAGGAGTAGGTGCTGGCAAATTCGAACCAGAAGGTGAACGTCATGGCGGTTCCTCGTGTTTCGTTACAGCCTCGGCTGACTGGCGCCTGAGTGCAAGCTCCTTTCGCTTGCCACCCCTGCTCCGTCAGTACTTGACCCGGGTCATGCACTTTCCGTTCAGCTCCTCCATACTGAAGTGTATTAGGAAAGGAGAAAATCCGGTGCCCCACCCTCTGAACGTCACGCAGATCTATCGCGCCTGCCCCGAGGATGCCTTCGATTTCGAGGTGACCAGCGAGCTGGAGTCGCTGGACATGCTGAGCGGCCACGACCGCGCCCGCGACGCGCTGGACTTCGGCACCTCCATGCGCAGCGAAGGGTTCAATCTGTATGTGCTGGGCCACCCGGGCCACGGCAAGCACCAGTTGGTGGGGCGTTTTCTCGCCGAGCGCTCTCACGACGAGCCTACCCCGCCGGATATCGCCTACCGCTACAATTTCGAGGAGCCTTCCCAGCCGCTGCATCTGCTGTTGCCGACCGGCATGGGCCGCGTACTGCGCGCCGACATCGAGCAACTGGTAGAGGAGCTGCGCACCGCCATTCCCGCGGTGTTCGAGGGCGACGAGTACCAGAACCGCCTGCACGAGCTGAAGCAGGCCATGGGCGAGCGCCAGCGGGACGCCGTAGAGGGCGTGCGCCGCGAGGCGCGCGAGCACGACATCCTGCTGCTCTCCACCCCCAACGGCTTCACCTTTGCCCCGGCGGCCACCAAGGACAAGATGATGTCGCCGGAGGAGTTCGAGCGGCTTCCGCGCGACGAGCGCGAGCGTATCGAAGGCACGGTTCAGGTGCTGCAGAAGAAGCTTTCCCAGGCCATCCGCCAGATGCCGCGCCTGGCCAAGCAGCTGCGCGAGCAGATCACGGCGCTGAACCAGGAGATGCTGCAAACCGCCATCGACGCCCCGCTGGCCGAACTTGAAGAGCGCTATGCCGACCACGACGGCATCCTGAACCACCTGACGGCGTTGCGCGATGCGATGGTGCTGCACGTGGATGCGTTCGTGGCCGAGGAGCCGGAGATACCGCCGGAGGCGATCTTCAGCCGCTTCCACATCAACCTGATCGTCGACAACACCCACTGCGATGGCGCGCCCGTGGTGTATCTCGATCTGCCTACGCATCAGCACCTGGTGGGGCGCATCGAGCATCACGTGCACAACGGCACGCTGGTCACGGATTACTCGCTGATTCGTGCCGGCGGCCTGCACCGGGCGAACGGCGGCTATCTGGTGCTCGACGTGCGTGCGTTGCTGATGCACGCCGGCGCCTGGGAAACCCTGAAGCGCGTGCTGCGCGCCGGCGAGATTCGTACCGAGTCGCTGGAGCAGGCCTATGGGCTGATCAGCACCACCACGCTCGAGCCTGAGCCGGTGCCGCTGGATCTCAAGGTGGTGCTGCTCGGCGAGCGCCTGTTCTATTACCTGCTGTGCGAGAACGATCCCGACTTCCTGGAGCTGTTCAAGGTACAGGCGGACCTGGAAGACGAGCTGGATCGCAACCCTGGCAACCAGCCGCTCTATGCCCGCATGGTGGCCACGCTGGCACGGGAGTCGGCCCTGCGTCCGCTGGATCGCAGCGGCGTGGCAGCGGTGATCGAGCGCGCCAGCCGCCTGGCCGACGACCAGACCAAGCTGACCGCGCGCCATCGTGCCCTGAGCGACCTGCTGGAAGAGGCCGACCACTGGGCCGAGCGTGACGACGCCCAGGTGATCGCCCGTGCCCATGTCGAGAAGGCGGTGGAGCAGCAGCTGTGGCGGGCCAGCCGCATTCACGAGCGCAGCCACGAGGCGATTGCCCGCGGCACCGTGGCGATCCAGCTCGATGGCTCGGTGATCGGTCAGGTCAACGGGCTTTCGGTGATGAGCCTGGGCGACTACGCCTTCGGCCAGCCCACGCGGATCACGGCCACGGCGCGGCCCGGGCCCGGCCATGTGGTGGACATCGAGCGTGAGGCGCGGCTCGGCGGGCGCATTCACTCCAAGGCGGTGATGATTCTGTCGCGCTGCCTGGCCAGCCGCTATGCGCCGGATGCGCCGCTGTCGCTATCGGCCAGCCTGGCCTTCGAGCAGTCCTATGGCGGCATCGAGGGCGACAGCGCCTCGGTGGCCGAGGCGTGCGTGTTGATCTCGGCCATCGCCCGGGTGGGTATCGAACAGCGCTTTGCCGTCACCGGCTCCATCGACCAGCACGGGCGGGTACAGGCGGTGGGCGGGGTCAACGAGAAGATCGAGGGATTTTTCGATATCTGCCAGGCACGCGGCGGCGTCAAGGGCCATGGCGTACTGCTGCCCGCCACCAACGTGGAGCAATTGATGCTCAAGCAGACGGTGCGCGACGCCGTTGCTGCCGGCGACTTCCATATCTACGCCATCGAGACGCTGGACGAGGCGCTTGAACTGCTCACCGGCATGTCCCCTGGCGAGCGTGACGATGAAGGCCACTATCCTGCAGAGAGCCTGAACGGCAAGGTGGTCGAACGGCTCGAGGCCTTCCATCGGGCAGCGAAGAAGCGTGCCGCCGCTGACCCCGACGATGCCCAGGACAAGAACGGCGGCAAGCCCGAGGGTGGGAACGGAGACAAGGAAGGCGATCCAGAGAGCGAGGAGCCCCGGCGATGAGCACTGAGGATGCGCCTACCCACGGCGGGCAGGTAAGCGAAAACGGCACGGCTCTGGAAGCGGCCCGGGTTCTCGCCCTGCTCGATGCTTCCCGCCACAGCCTGGCGGCGCTTACTGCTGCGGTGAACCTGGCCAGCCTGCGCCACGCCGAACTGGTCGCGCTCTACGTGGAGGACATGGACCTGCTGCGCTGCGCCGCCTTCCCCTTCTCGTGCGAGATCGGCGCGCAATCGGGCCTGTCGCGCCCGCTCACTCCCGATTCGCTGGAAACCAGCATTGCCCGCCAGTTGCAGCGGGTGCACCAGGCGCTCGCCGGCGCCGTGGCCGGACGCAGCCTGCGTCATCGCCTGGAGGTCGCCCGCGGGCAGGTGGTATCGGCCGCGCTGACCATGGCCGCCCCCGAAGACGTGCTGGTGCTGGGCAAGGCCGGTACGACGGAACGCTGGGGCACCCGGCTGGGCTCCACCAGCCGCCGCTTGATTATGGAAGCTCCCTGCACGGTACTGCTGTGGGACGAGCGCCACCCCTTCAAGCGCGGACCGCTGCGCTGGCTGAGGCCCGTAGCCGGGGAAAGCGAAGCGCCGCCGGCCATGGCGGAGTGGCTGGCGGCACTGTTCGAGGACGGTGCCCCGCTGCCCGTCAGCCATGCCTACGAGCTGGAGCGAGCCTTGGCACATGCCAATGCCGGCGGCCTGCTGCTCCACCGCAGCGAGCTGGAGAGCCTGCTGAACGAGGATTCGGAGCTGATTGCAAGGGTGCCGCTGCCTATTCTGGTGGTTCCCTAGCGGTGCAGCCTAGAGCTCCTTGTTCTCCTCTACTCGCCTCCTCATCCAGGCGCCGACGAGCAGCAGCAGCGCCAGGGCAATGAGCGGCAGGATGAGATCCAGGGTAATGAAGTCGTCGCCCCGGGAGACGGCCTGCAGGCCGCTGTGAATGGCGCTGGCGTAGACCGCCCACTTGATGCCCAGCCCCAGTGCGGCGGCCATGACGAAGGTAGAGAGCGGCAGGCGACAGAGCCCCGCGGCATAGTTGATCACTGAGTGAGGAAAGCCGGGCAGCACCCGCAGCGCGCACTGGGTCAACAGGTCGCCGCGCTTGGTGAGCATTTCCATGATCTTGCGGGTCAAGCCTTTCGGGTTCCAACGCTCGCCGACCCGAGCCGCCAGGTAGTAGGCCCCCAGCGCACCGCTGACGCTACCGAGGATGAGCATCGGCGTGGCGATGTGGGGTGGATAGAAAGGTGCGATGAGCCACAGGCCGATACTGCCTGGCAGGCCCACGGCCAGCGTCACGGCCATGGTGAGCATGACGCCGATGACGACGAGAGGATGATGTGAAGTCTGTTCGACCCAGTGCCTTATGGCGGTGAGGTCAGGAGAGTGCCAGAACCAGACATAGGCAGCCATGGTGGCACTGGCCCCCACGGCAACCCAGCGCCAGCGGCGGCGAAGTGACGAGTCGTTCGGCATCGGCTAGCTTCCCTTCGATTTGCGCCAATGGTGCCATGCCCGCTTCTAGAGGTCACTTCCGCGTGCCTTGCCGGCGCCCCAGCCATTCCGAGCCTGGGTGAAAATTCGAGCCATGTGGTGGCCTAGGCGTCGAGCTCGCCCTGCTTCTCTTGTGTCTCCAACTGAGGCGCTACCGAGCCCTCGGCAGGCTCCAGCGGTGGCTCTTGCAGCCGCTGCATGGTGGCAACCCGCAGGTCGATATAGCGCAGCAGCCCGAGTTGGGCGAACAGCACCGCCAGGCACCACATAAACCCCTTGATAACGCTCACGCTGGTTTCCTCGCTGAGGCCGACGGGGCCTCGTCAAGACGAGTGTAGCCCTACTCCGGGAAAAGAAAAAGATAGCTGCCTAACTTTTAGGCGCTGACTTTTACACGACATGCCACGCGAGCCTACAGCCTCTCTTCCACTCGCTCGAGGATCTGCCGGCTGACCTTGCTGACGAGCGGCTTGGCGGCCTTGGCCACGGCCTTCTCGACCAAGCGGTTGCGCAGCGTGTAGGTGAGCGTGAAGGAGACCTCGGTACCCGCTTCCACCGGGCTGAGGCGATAGCAACCCTCGTTGTGCACCCCTTCCACCGATTGCCACGCCAGCACCTCGGGCGGCCGGTTCTCGGTGATGGCCACGTCGAAGGTCCAGTCCATGCCGACGGCATGCACGTGCCAACGGTAGCGTTGGCCGCCGAGGGGTTCGATCCGCTTGATCAGATCGGAGTAGTCGACGAAATCCTCGACCCGCTCGAGCAGGGCAAAGACCCGCTCCGGTGGCGCCTGGAGAATTGCACTGTGTTCGATGGTGGCCATGCGGTTCCCTATGCTGCACTTCGACGCTAAAATGCTTCACTTTCACATTGCAGGGTACTCCCCCTGCCCTACAGCGGCTATCGCGAAGATGTCCTGCCAGTTGCGATAGCTCAGCTTTATCCAAGAGGTTTAGTAATGTCCACTCCCAAGGTCGGTTTCGTCTCACTAGGCTGCCCCAAGGCGCTGGTGGATTCCGAGCGCATCCTGACTCAGCTGCGCACGGACGGCTACGAGATCGTGCCCAGCTATGACGACGCCGACGTGGTGGTGGTCAATACCTGCGGCTTCATCGACAGCGCCAAGGCCGAGTCGCTGGATGCCATCGGCGAGGCGATTGCCGAGAACGGCAAGGTGATCGTCACCGGCTGCATGGGCGTGGACGAGGCGGCGATTCGCGACGTTCACCCCAGCGTGCTGGCCGTGACCGGCCCGCAGCAGTACGAGCGCGTAGTGGGCGCCGTGCACGAGGCGGCCCCGCATCGCCACCAGCACGACCCGCACATCGATCTGGTGCCGGCCCAGGGCGTGAAGCTGACCCCTCGCCACTATGCCTACCTGAAGATCTCCGAAGGCTGCAACCACAGCTGCAGCTTCTGCATCATCCCTTCCATGCGCGGCAAGCTGGTGAGCCGCCCGGTGGGCGACGTGCTGCGCGAGGCCGAAGGGCTGGCCAAGGCCGGCGTGAAGGAGCTGCTGGTGATCTCTCAGGACACCAGCGCCTACGGCCTGGACCTGCGCTACGCGCCGAGCGAGTGGCGCGGTCGTGAGGTGAAGACCCGCCTCACCGAGCTGTGCGAGGCGCTCTCCGAACTGGGCATTCGCGTGCGGCTGCACTACGTGTACCCCTACCCCCACGTGGACGAGCTGATCCCGCTGATGGCCGAGGGCAAGATCCTGCCCTACCTGGACATCCCCTTCCAGCACGCCAGCCCCAAGGTGCTCAAGGCGATGAAGCGCCCCGCCTTCGAGGACAAGACCCTGGCCCGCATCAAGCGCTGGCGCGAGATCTGTCCCGAGCTGACCATTCGCTCCACCTTCATCGTCGGCTTCCCCGGCGAGACCGAGGAGGACTTCCAGTACCTGCTCGACTGGCTGAGCGAAGCGCAGCTCGACCGCGTGGGCTGCTTCCAGTACTCCCCGGTGGATGGTGCGCCGGCCAACGAGCTGGGCCTGGAGCCGGTGCCGGATGAGGTGAAGCAGGAGCGCTGGGAGCGTTTCATGGCGCACCAGCAGCAGATCTCCGCCGCTCGCCTGGAGCGCAAGATCGGCCGCGAGATCGAGGTGCTGGTCGATGAGGTCGACGAAGACGGCCCCATCGGCCGCAGTGAAGCCGATGCCCCCGAGATCGACGGCATGGTGTTCCTGGAGTCCAAGCGCACCCTGCGCCCCGGCGACGTGGTGCGCGCTCGCGTGACCAACGCCGACGAGTACGACCTCTGGGCGGAGGTGATAGAAGAATCTCAACCGGTAAAATTCATGGATTTTTATAGTGCTTGAATAACGGGTCCTGAATAAAAAGCCCAGACGCAAAAACGCCACCCTAGGGTGGCGTTTTTGTTGGCTGTAAAGCCGGGTTCGGGCTCCGCGAACGGAGCCCGAGGGACGATCAGTCCTGACCCATCTGCTGCTTGATCAGGTCGCCGATGGTGGTCGGGCCACCGGTTTCGACTTCCTGCTCGCGCAGCTTCTTCAGGTTCTGACGAGTGTCGTCCTGCTCCTTGGCCTTGATCGACAGGTTGATCGCGCGGTTCTTGCGATCGACGTTGACGATACGGGCTTCGACGGTGTCGCCTTCGCTCAGCACGTTGCGAGCGTCTTCGACGCGGTCGGCGCTGATTTCGGAAGCCTTGAGCACGGCAACGACGTCAGTGGCCAGCTCGATGTGAGCTTCCTTGGCGTCGACTTCGATCACGCGACCGGAGACGATGGAGCCCTTGTCGTTAACGGCCAGGTACTCGGCCACCGGGTCGGAGTCGAGCTGCTTGATGCCAAGCGAAATGCGCTCACGCTCCGGGTCGATGGAGAGGATGACGGCTTCGGCTTCGTCGCCCTTCTTGAAGCGACGCACGGCTTCTTCGCCAGTCTCGGACCAGGAGAGGTCGGAGAGGTGAACCAGACCGTCGATACCGCCTTCCAGACCGATGAAGATACCGAAGTCGGTGATCGACTTGATGGTACCGGACACACGGTCGCCCTTGTTGTACTGGGCGTTGAAGGTTTCCCACGGGTTCGGGGTGCACTGCTTGATACCCAGGGAGATACGACGACGCTCTTCGTCGATGTCGAGGATCATGACATCCACTTCGTCGCCGATGTTGACGACCTTGGACGGGTGGATGTTCTTGTTGGTCCAGTCCATCTCGGAGACGTGAACCAGGCCTTCGACACCCTCTTCCAGCTCGGCGAAGCAGCCGTAGTCGGTGAGGTTGGTGACGCGAGCCGGAACGACGGTACCCTCGGGGTAACGCTCGGTGATGCTGACCCACGGATCTTCGCCCAGCTGCTTCAGCCCCAGGGAGACGCGGTTGCGCTCGCGGTCGAACTTCAGCACTTTGACGTTGATCTCGTCGCCCACGGCAACGATTTCGCTCGGATGCTTGATGCGCTTCCAAGCCATGTCGGTGATGTGCAGCAGGCCATCGACGCCGCCCAGGTCGACGAAGGCGCCGTAGTCGGTGAGGTTCTTGACGATACCGACGATCTGCTGGCCTTCCTGCAGGGTGGCGAGCAGCGCTTCACGCTCGGCGCTGTTCTCGGCTTCGAGCACGGCACGGCGGGAAACGACAACGTTGTTGCGCTTCGGGTCGAGCTTGATGACCTTGAAGTCGAGTTCCTTGTGCTCGAGATGCGTGGTGTCGCGCACCGGACGCACGTCGACCAGGGAACCCGGGAGGAATGCACGGATGGAGTCGATGTCGACGGTGAAGCCGCCCTTGACCTTGCCGTTGATCACGCCCTTGACGATTTCTTCCTTCTCGAAGGCCGCTTCCAGAATCTTCCACGCCTCGGCGCGCTTGGCCTTCTCGCGAGACAGACGGGTCTCGCCGAAACCGTCTTCGACGGCTTCCAGGGCGACGCTGACTTCATCGCCGACGGCGATGGTGAGCTCGCCGTTATCGTCGCGGAACTGCGCCGCGGGAATCTGCCCTTCAGACTTCAGGCCGGCATTGACGGTGACCCAGTCACCTTCGATGTCGACGACGGTAGCCGTGACGATGGCGCCCGGCTCCATGTTGATGTCCTGCAGTGACTGTTCAAACAGTTCAGCAAAGCTTTCGCTCATGATTTTCCTACGTGATCAACGGTGTTGAGGCGTTGCCGCCTTCTCCGCACCACCAGCGAGTGCGGGCCTTATTTACCAAACCCCCGAGGATGTTAGCGCTGGTTGGACCTGGCCGGGCTTGCAAGAATTTAGTGCCCGACCATGCCATGACATCCGTTCGAGGGCGCCGCAAGGGAGATCAAGTTTCGGGGACGAGGCCACGCTGGGCCAGCCACTCCGTCAACCGTTCCACCACTTCCGGTATACTCAGGCTCGTGGTATCAAGCGTTATGGCGTCATCGGCCGGCTTGAGTGGAGCCACGCTGCGTTGCATGTCGCGTGCATCGCGTGCCTGAATTTCCTTCAAAAGACTCGATAGACTAGCATCCACCCCCGCCTCCTGCAACTGAAGGTGGCGCCTGCGCGCCCGTTCCTCGGGGCTTGCTGTGAGGAAAACCTTCAGTTCGGCATCGGGGAAAACCACGGTGCCCATGTCGCGCCCGTCGGCCACCAGCCCGGGGGGCTGGCGGAAGTCGCGCTGACGCTGCAGCAGCGCCTGACGCACGCCGTTGAGCGCCGCCACCTGGGAGGCGGCGTCGCCCACCTGCTCGGTGCGGATCTCGCGGCTGACGTCGTCACCTTCGAGCAGCACGCGGGTGCTCTCTGCCTCGGCAACGAACACCACGTCGAGACCGGCGGCCACCCGCTCCAGCGCGGCTTCGTCGTTCAGCGCCACGCCATGGCGCATGGCCGCCAGCGCGGTGAGCCGATACAGCGCACCGCTGTCGAGCAGATGCCAGCCCAGGCGCTCGGCGACCAGACGGCTGATGGTGCCCTTACCGGCACCACCGGGTCCATCGAGGGTCAGCACCTTGGCCGTTTCGCTCATGCGTTCTCCCCTGTGTTCCTGACCTCTTCTTCGCTGACCCGCAGGCCGACCGTGCGCGCCAGCTCGGTGAAGCCGGGGAACGAGGTGGCCACGTTGGCGCAGTCGTCGATGACGATCTCCTCGCCGGCCCGCAGCGAGGCCACCACGAACGACATGGCGATACGGTGGTCGCCCAGGCTGTCGATACGCCCGCCGCCGTAGGCGACTTCGCGGTCGCCGGCGCCGACGATGTCGATGCCATCCTCGAGCACGGTGTGCTCGACGCCCAGCGTCGCCAGACCGTCGGCCATGGCCTGAATGCGGTCGGACTCCTTGACCCGCAGCTCCTCGGCGCCGCGCAGCCGCGTGGTGCCGGTGGCGCAGGCGGCGGCGACGAACAGCGCCGGGAACTCATCGATGGCCAGCGGCACCTGATCGAGGGGGATGTCGATGCCCTTGAGCGGCGCGTAGCGGATGTGCAGATCGGCCACCGGCTCGCCGCCCACCTCGCGTTCGTTGGTGAGGTGCAGGTCGGCCCCCATCAGCTTGAGGATGTTGATCACGCCGATGCGGGTGGGGTTGATGCCCACGTGCTCGAGAAGCAGGTTGGAGCCCGGGGTGATCGCCGCCGCCACCAGGAAAAAGGTAGCCGAGGAGATGTCGGAAGGCACGTCGATGGGGGCTGCGCTGAGCTTGCCGCCGCCATTGAGCCAGCAGGTATCGCCTTCGCGATGTACTTCATAGCCAAAGCCGGCCAGCATGCGCTCGGTATGGTCGCGGGTGGGCGCCGGCTCGCGCACGCGGGTCTCGCCTTCGGCATAGAGCCCGGCAAGCAGCAGGCACGACTTCACCTGGGCGCTGGCCATGGGCATGTCGTAGGTGATGCCCTCGAGCTTCTGGCCGCCGTGGATCTTCAGCGGCGGGCGGCCGCCCTCGGCGGTGTCGATCCTGGCGCCCATCAGCCGCAGCGGGTCGGCCACGCGACCCATGGGGCGCTTGGTCAGCGAGGCGTCGCCGATCAGTTCGGTATCGAAGGCCTGGCCCGCCAGCAGGCCGGCAAACAGACGCATGGCGGTACCGGCATTGCCTACGTAGAGCGGCCCGGCCGGCGCCTTGAGCCCGTGCATGCCGACGCCGTGCACGGTAACGCGCCCCTGGTGCGGCCCTTCGATGGCCACGCCCATCTCGCGAAACGCCTGCAGGGTGGCGAGGCTGTCCTCCCCTTCCAGAAAGCCCTTCACTTCGGTCACGCCTTCGGCCAGGGCGCCCAGCATGATCGAGCGATGGGAGATCGACTTGTCGCCCGGCACGCGAATGCGCCCGGCCACGCGGCCACCGGGCGCGGCCCGGAAGGTGAGCTTGCCTTGTTGTTGCATCTGGTATTCCACCTGATAACTGGTCTGGTTCAGGAGAGAGTCGAAGTAGTGTCGTGCATGGCTGGCACGGTCGAAGATGGAGAGCATAGCATCACCGTCGCCCGCTTCCACGGCCTGGCGCAGCCGGCTCAGACCGGCCTCGAAGTCGTCGAGGGAGGCCAGCACGGCGTCGCGGTTGGCGGTGAAGATGTCGCGCCACATGACCGGGTCGCTGCCGGCGATGCGGGTGAAGTCGCGAAAGCCGCCGGCGGCGTAGCGGAAGATCTCCAGCCGTTCGTCCTGGCGCGCCAGGGTGTCCACCAGCGAGAAGGCGAGCAGGTGCGGCAGATGGCTGGTGCGCGCCAGCACCTGGTCGTGGCGCTCCACGTCCATCTCCAGCACTTCGGCGCCGCAGGCACGCCACAGCGCCTGCACCCGGGCCACGGCGGCCGGGGCGGTTTCGCGGGTCGGGGTGAGGATCACCTTGTGCTTGAGGTAAAGCTGCGGGTTCGAAGCCGCCACACCGCTCTTCTCGGAGCCGGCGATGGGATGCCCCAGCACCAGCCCTGCCGGCAGCTCGCCGAAGGCCGCCAGTGCGCAGTCGCGTACCGCCGCCTTGGTACTGCCGACATCGGTGACGACCACCCGTGGCGCCGCCCCGCTCAGCGCCTCACGGGGCAGCAGCTCGGCGAGCTCCTGCATCACGCTGCGCATGGCCAGCACCGGCACCGCCAGCACGATCATGCTGGCACCTTCCACCAGCGCCGCGAGCCGGGTATCGCCGTGGTCGATCAGGCCCATCTCGATGCCGCGCGCGATCTCGCCGGCATCCGGGTCGCAGGATTGGATGGCCCCCTGAAAGCCGGCGGCACGCAGCGCGGCGGCCAGCGAGCCGCCGATCAGCCCCAGGCCGACGATCAGGATTCGCGCTTCGTTCGGCGTCACGCTCGGGTTGCCACGTTCCACCACGCTTACAGCACACCCACGGGGTAGGAGCCGAGCACCTTGAGCTCGGAGGCGCGCAGACGCACTTCCTCGAGCACCGCGGCGACACGCGGTTCGTCCACGTGACCCTTGAAGTCGATGAAGAACACGTAGTTCCACACGCCGGTGCGCGAGGGCCGGGTTTCCAGACGGGTGAGGTCGATGGAGTGACGATGGAACGGTTCGAGCAGTTCGTGCAGTGCGCCGGGCTGGTTGCGCATGGCCACCACGATGGAGGTCTTGTCCTCGCCCGACATCGGCACGTGCTGGCTGCCGATGATCAGGAAGCGCGTGGAGTTGTCGGGGCGATCCTCGATCTTCTCGGCAACCTTCTCCAGGCCGTAGAGCTTGGCCGCCATGTCGCCGGCAATCGCTGCGCTGTGCCACTCGCCCTTGATCATCTTGGCCGCTTCGGCGTTGGACGACACCGGCACCCGTTCGGCCCGCGGATAGTGGGCGTCGAGCCACTTGCGGCACTGCGCCAGCGACTGCGGGTGGGAGTAGACCCGCGAGACCTTGTCGCGCAGGGTGGTGTCGGCCACCAGCAGATGATGGTGAATGCGCAGCACCACCTCGCCGCAGATACGGATCGAGGAGTCCATGAACGAATCGAGGGTGTGGCTGACCACGCCTTCGGTGGAGTTCTCCACCGGCACCACACCGTAGTTGACGGCGCCGGCTTCCACTTCGCGGAAGACTTCGTCGATGGCCGCCATGGGCATGCTCACCGCGCTCTGACCGAAGTGCTTGAGCGCGGCCTGCTGGGTGAAGGTGCCCTCGGGGCCGAGGTAGGCCACCTTGGTGGGCTGCTCCAGCGCCAGGCAGGCGGACATGATCTCGCGGAACAGCCGCGCCATCTCTTCGCTGTTGAGCGGCCCCTGGTTGAGCTCCATGATCCGCCGTAGCACCTGGGCCTCACGCTCGGGGCGGTAGAACACGGCGCCTTTATCGCTCTTGGTCTTGACCTCGGCGACCTGCTTGGCGCACTCGGCGCGGGCGCTGATCAGGCGCAGGATGTCGTTGTCGATCTCATCGATGCGCTGGCGCAGCGTGTCGAGATTGTTGGGGCTATCGGTCATGGCTTATCCCCTGCGTTGCTCGAAGTCGGCCATGAAGTCGATCAAGGTATCGACGGCCGCTTCGGGTACGGCGTTGTAGAGGCTTGCCCGCATGCCACCGACGCTGCGATGGCCCGCGAGGTTGAGCAGCCCGGCTTGTTCGGCTTCGGCCAGGAACGTCTTGTCCAGGCTGGCATCGGCCAGCACGAAGGGCACGTTCATGCGCGAGCGGTTGCGCGGCGCGATGGGGTTGGAATAGAAGCCGCTGGCGTCGATGGCCGCGTAGAGCTTGGCTGCCTTGCGCGCGTTGATCGTCGCCATGGCCTCGAGCCCGCCGATGTCGTGCTTAAGCCACTGGAACACCAGCCCCGCCAGGTACCAGGCGTAGGTGGGCGGCGTATTGACCATGGAGCCCGCCTCGGCCATGGCCTGGTAGTCGAACAGGCTGGGAATGCGCGGGCAGCGCCGGTCGAGCAGGTCGTCGCGCACCAGCACCAGGGTGAGCCCGGCAGGGCCGATGTTCTTCTGCGCACCCGCGTAGATCACGCCGAAACGCGACACGTCGAGCGGCTCGGCCAGGATGCTGGAGGAGTAGTCGCACACCAGCGGCACGCCGACGTCGGGGATGTAGTCGAACTCGAGCCCGCCGATGGTTTCGTTGGCGGTGTAGTGCAGGTAGGCGGCATCGGCGGAGAGCGCGATGTCGGCCTGGGTGGGCACTTCGGCGTGGCCGCTGGGCTCGCTGGAGCCGGCCATGTGCACCGCAAAGCCCAGCTGCCTGGCTTCCGCCAGCGCCTTCTTGCCCCAAATGCCGGTATAGAGGAAATTCGCGGCGCCGCCCTGCCCCAGCAGGTTCATCGGCACCATGGAGAACTGCAGGCTGGCGCCGCCCTGCAGGAACAGCACCTTGTAGTTCTCGGGTACGGCGAGCAGCTCGCGCAGGTCGGCCTCGGCCTGCTCGGCGATGGCGACGAACTCGGGCGAGCGGTGGCTCATCTCCATGACCGAGAGCCCACGGCCCTGGTAGTCGAGCAGCTCTTCCCTTGCGCGTTCCAGCACCGGGGTGGGCAGCGCCGCGGGACCGGCGCAGAAATTATAGTGGCGTGTCATCAGCGTGGTGTTCCGTCTCAGCTCAAGCATGGTTACTGAACCGACACGCGATGGGCTGCTCCGTCGAGAAGTCTCGCGAGGGCGCTGTAAACCCATCCCTGGGCGCTATTTTTGCCTTCCATGGCAAAAAACCCTCGCTCCGACTTCTCCCCGGCGCTCATCGCTCGGCTTGGCGGCAAGCCTTATTCGTCGTTCTGGCTCTCTTCTACGCTGCCGTTCTCGTCCGCATCCGGCCCACTCTGCAGCTCGGCGTTCGGCGCGTCCTCCGCTTCACCCTCGGCGCCATCCTCGAGCTCGCTCGCCGCTTCGGGCTCGTCGATACGCACGGTCTTGACCAGCTTCTCGTCGTTGCCCAGGCGGATCAGCATCACGCCCTGAGTGTTGCGCGAGGTGATCGAGACCTCGTCGACCCGGGTACGCACCAGGGTGCCCCGGTCGGTGATCAGCATCATCTCGTCGGCGGAGTAGACCTGCATGGCGGCAACCAGGGAGCCGTTGCGCTCGCTGGTCTGCATGGCGATGACGCCCTGGCCGCCACGACCGCGCAGCGGGAACTCCTCGAGCCGGGTGCGCTTGCCGTAGCCGTTCTCGGAGGCGGTGAGGATGTAGATCTGGCCGCCGTTGCCGTTCTCCAGCGGCGCGCCCTCTTCGCCCTCGGTTTCGATATCGGCATCGGCGTCGATCTGCTGGCTCTTGGGAATGATCAGGCTGATCACCTCGGCGTCGCCCAGCAGCTTCATGCCGCGCACGCCGCGAGCGGTACGGCCCATGGCGCGCACGTTGCTCTCTTCGAAGCGGATCGCCTTGCCGTTGGACGACAGCAGCATCACATGGTCGTTGCCCGACGTGATGGCGGCCCCCACCAGGCGGTCGCCCTCTTCGATGTCGATGGCGATCAGGCCGACGCTGCGCGGGCGCGAGAACTGATCGAGGCTGGTGCGCTTGACCGTGCCCTTGGCGGTGGCGAAGAAGATGTAGCAATCCGGGCTGTAGTCCTTCACCGGCATGATGGCGTTGATCGCCTCGCCTTCATCCAGCGGCAGCAGGTTGACCAGCGGCTTGCCGCGGGAACCGCGGCTAGCGACGGGCATCTCGTAGACCTTGAGCCAGTACACCTTGCCCTTGTTGGAGAACAGCAGCACGGTGTCGTGAGTGGAGGCCACCAGCAGATGCTCGATGACGTCCTCGTCCTTCATGGCGGTGGCCGACTTGCCGCGACCGCCACGGCGCTGGGCCTGGTAGTCGGAGAGAGGCTGGGTCTTGGCGTAGCCGGTACGCGAGACCGTGACCACCATGTCCTCCTCGGCGATCAGGTCCTCGATGGAGAGGTCGAGATGGCTGGCCTGGATCTCGGTGCGGCGCGGGTCGGCGAACTGATCGCGCACGGCGGCGAGCTCCTCGCGGATCACTTCGAGCAGGCGCTCGCTGGAGGCGAGAATGGCCATCAGCTCGGCGATCTTCTCGAGGATGCCCAGATACTCCTCGAGCAGCTTCTCGGTCTCGAGACCGGTCAGGCGGTGCAGGCGCAGCTCGAGGATGGCCTGGGCCTGGGCCGGCGAGAGACGGTACTCGGTGCCGGTGGTGTTGAGGCCGAAGCCCTCTTCCAGCTCTTCCGGCTTGCACGAGGTGGCGCCGGCGCGCTCGAGCATGGCGGTGACCTGGCCGGGCGGCCAGACCCTGTCGAGCAGCCTCTCCTTGGCCTCGGCGGCGCTCGGCGAGGCCTTGATCAGTTCGATCACCTCGTCGATGTTGGAGATGGCCACGGCCAGGCCTTCGAGGATATGACCGCGCTCGCGGGCCTTCTTCAGCTCGTACAGGGTGCGCCGGGTAACCACTTCACGGCGGTGACGAATGAAGGCTTCGAGGATTTCCTTGAGATTGAGGATCTTCGGCTGGCCGTTCTCGATGGCGACCATGTTGATGCCGAAGACGTTCTGCAACTGGGTCTGGGCGAAGAGGTTGTTGACCACCACCTCGCCGGACTCGCCGCGCTTCACCTCGATCACCACGCGCAGGCCGTCCTTGTCGGACTCGTCGCGCAGCTCGGCGATGCCCTCTATCTTCTTTTCCTTGACCAGCTCGGCGATCTTCTCGATCAGCCGCGCCTTGTTCACCTGGTACGGCAGCTCGGTGACGATGATGTGGTCGCGGCCGCTCTTCTCATGGTACTCGATGGTGTGACGGGCACGTACGTAGATGCGCCCGCGGCCGGTGCGGTAGGCCTCGAGGATGCCGGCGCGGCCGTTGATGATGCCCGCGGTGGGGAAATCGGGGCCGGAGATGTACTCCATCAGATCGTCGACGGTGAGGGTGTAGTCGTCGATCAGCGCCAGACAGCCGTCGATCACCTCGCCCATGTTGTGGGGCGGGATGTTGGTGGCCATGCCCACGGCGATACCCGAGGAGCCGTTGATCAGCAGGTTGGGCACCTTGGTCGGCAGCACCTCGGGAATGCGCTCGGTGCCGTCGTAGTTGTCGACCCAGTCGACGGTGTCCTTGTCGAGATCGGCCAGCAGCTCATGGGCGAGCCGCGCCATGCGCACCTCGGTGTAACGCATGGCCGCCGCGCTGTCGCCGTCGATGGAACCGAAGTTGCCCTGGCCGTCGACCAGCACGTGACGCATGGAGAAGTCCTGCGCCATACGCACGATGGTGTCGTAGACCGCACTGTCACCGTGGGGGTGGTATTTACCGATGACATCGCCCACCACACGGGCCGATTTCTTGTAGGCTTTGTTCCAGTCGTTGCCAAGCTCGTGCATGGCGAACAGTACGCGCCTGTGCACCGGCTTGAGGCCGTCGCGTACGTCCGGTAGCGCGCGGCCGATGATTACGCTCATCGCATAGTCGAGGTACGACTGCTTCAGTTCGTCCTCGATGTTGACTGGCAGAATCTCTCTGGCGATGTCACCCATGGGTCGTCGAATCCTTTGCACTGCAGCGGTTTGGCGCGCTCCGTCAAGCCAAGCCGTGGCCGAGGCGTGGCGCGCCATTACAGCCTGCCATCATACCACTCCGGCCGGCACAAAGGCAGCTTGAGGGACAGTGCAAAGGAGGCCTGGACACGGCCAGGCAAATGATGCTGGGACTTACGACGCTTTCGGCAGCACGAGCGGCTCCAGCGCCTGGAGGATATCGCCTTCTATTGCCATGGCCTGCTTGGCCCGTACGTCGAGCAGCACGAAGGTGAGGTCGGCATCGGCGATCTGCTTGCCGTCGCCGATACGACGGATCTCCTGATACATGCGCGCGCTGCGGCTGCTCAGGTCGGCAATGCGGGTCAGCACTTCCAGGTCGTCGCCGGCCACCGCGGCCTGGCGATAGTTGATGTTGAGGTTGACCGCTACCAGCGCCGGGTCGCCCGAAGCGAAATGACGCGCCAGGTCGGGGCGGTCGTCGAAGTAACCCCAGCGCCCCTCTTCCAGAAACTCCAGGTAGCGGGCATTGTTGACGTGACCGTAGCCGTCCAGGTGATAGCCACGCACGCGCAGGGTGACACGGGAAATACGGGGATCCATGCGATGCTCTCCTTGATGCGTCGAGGGGTTGATTCCGCTCGATTCTAGGCCCGCCGCCGCGCCAGATTCAAACAATGGTTTGAATTTTCACCTTGACCGATAAGCGGCCAGCGGCAAACGTGCCACTGGAACCCGGCCTCCCCCTTCGCCATAATATGCGTCCTTTACGCTCAGGGAATGCACCATGTGGTTCAAGCACTTGCACCTTTACCGCCTGCACGGGGCGGCGGCGATCCCCGCCGCCGACCTTGAAGAGGCCCTGGCCGGACAGGCGGCACGCACGCCCGGCAGCCAGGAAGCCAGGCGCGTGGGGTGGTGTCCGCCCGCGGGCCGTGCCGGCACCGCGCTGCTGCACGAACTGCAGGGACAGCGCCTGATGACCATGCTGCGCCATGAGCGCCTGCTGCCCGCCGGGGTGGTGCGCGAGGAAGTGGAAGAGCGCAGCGCCGAGATCGAGGCCCGCGAGGGGCGCAAGCTGCGCCGCCAGGAGAAGCAGGAACTCAAGGAGCAGGTTTACGAGGAGCTGCTGCCGCGCGCTTTCGTCCGCAGCCAGAAGGTCGACCTGTGGTGGGATACCCGTCGCGAGCTGATCGCGGTGAACACCAGCTCCCGCAAGCGCGCCGAGGAGGCGCTCGATCTGCTGCGCGAGACCCTGGGCAGCCTCAAGGTGACCCCGTTGACCGCCCAAATCCTGCCGATGCGTGCCATGACGCAGTGGCTCGCCGACGAGAAGTCACGCCCTGCCGCGCTGCAGCTGGGCGACCAGGTGGAGCTCAAGGCCAAGGGCGACGATGGCGTGCTGCGCGCCCGCCAGGTGGATCTCGACAGCGACGAGATCCAGCAGCTGCTGGCGACGGGCAAGCAGGCCAGCCGCCTGGCCATCGAAGTGGAAGGCCGCCTGGGCTATGTGCTGCACGACGATCTGACGCTGAAATCCCTGCGGTTCAGTGACGCACTGATCGACGAGGCCAGCGAAACCGAGGACGATGGAGACGCCATCGTGCGCCTCGAAGCCGATTTCATGCTGATGACACAGGCCCTGGCAGAAGAGATAGAGCGGCTGATCGACTGGCTCGGCGGCGAAGCCAATGGCGCTGCGCAGGCAAGTGCATGACCGAATCCGGTAACCAAGAAGAACCGATGACCGAGAATCCGACTGGCGCGACGCCCACCGATCCCTGGGCAGACATCCGACCCTATCGCGATGACGAAGTGGCCGCGGTACTGGCGAATCTGGCCGGCAACCGCGAGCTGCTCGATGCCCTGACCCGCTACCGGCTGCCGCGCTTGAGCCGCACCCTGCCCTGGCTGGCCCGCGCACTGGCTTCCTATGCCATTCGGCGCGAAACCCGGGGCGTGGCCAGCGTGCACGATTTCCAGATGCGCGTGGCCTATTACATGAACCGCATGATCCGCACCTCCACCGACGACTTTCGCGTCGAGGGGCTGGAGAATCTGAACGCGGACACGGCCTACCTGTTCATCGGCAACCATCGCGACATCTCGCTGGACCCGGCCTTCGTCAACTTCGCCCTGCACCAGGCGGGCCGCGACACCGTGCGCATCGCCATTGGCGACAATCTGCTCAAGAAGCCCTACGTGACCGATCTGATGCGGCTCAACAAGAGCTTCATCGTGCCACGCGCGCTGCGCGGCAAACGCGCCATGCTGGCGGCTTACCAGAACCTCTCGAGCTACATTCGCCACTCCATCGTCGAGGACAACCACTCGATCTGGATGGCCCAGCGCGAGGGGCGCGCCAAGGACGGTATCGACCGTACCGACCCGGCGATCATCAAGATGCTGACCATGGCGCACCGCATGGAGCAGCGCAACGCCCCCATCGGCGATGCCATTGCCGAGCTGCGCATGGTGCCGGTCTCGATCAGCTACGAGTACGATCCCTGCGACCTGCAGAAGGCGCGCGAGCTGCACGCCATACATAGCCAGGGGCATTACGAGAAGAGCGAGTTCGAGGACATCCAGTCCATCGTGGCCGGCATCACCGGCCACAAGGGTCGCGTGGAGCTGCGCTTCGGCGAACCGCTGGGCGCCGGCTTCGACACCCCCGAAGCCGTTGCCGCCGAGATCGACCGCCAGGTGATCGGTGGCTATCGCCTCTTCCCCAGCCACTACCTGGCACTGGAAGCCCTGGGCGACGCGCCGGAGCTGCTGGACCTGAGCGAGGTCAGCGACGTGGACCGGGCCCGTTTCCAGGCCCGCCTGAACGAGGTGCCCGCCGAACTGCGCAGTTGGTGGCTGGCCCAATACGCCAACCCGGTGCGTAACAAGGCCGCCCAGCTCGCCGGCCGCAACCTGGGAGGCGCATGAGCGCGCACGCTCATGCACCGCTCGACCGCGGCGCCCAAACCCGCGAGGCCCATCGGGTCACGCTGATCGGCGCCGCCATCGACCTTGCCGTTGGCCTGCTCAAGCTGATCACCGGTTTTCTGGTGGGCTCGGCCGCGCTGATTGCCGACGGCATCCACTCCTTCTCCGACCTGGTGACCGACGGCTTCGTCGTGGCGGCAACCCACTACGGCCGCCAGGAACCGGACAGCGACCACCCATACGGCCATGGCCGTATCGAGACGCTGGCGACACTGGCGCTGGGCAGCGTGCTGATCTTCGTGGCCGGCGGCATAGCCTGGGCCAGCCTCATGCGTCTGCTGGGCGGCGAGCCCTTCGCCGCACCCGGCCTATGGGCCATCGGCGTGGCCGTGGTGGCATTGATCGCCAAGGAGTGGATCTTCCGCTACACCCTGCGCGTGGCAAAGCGCGTGAAGTCGCGCCTGCTCGAGGCCAACGCCTGGCACTCCCGCTCCGATGCGCTCTCCACCGTGGCGGTGCTGATCGGCCTGGTGGCGGCACAGTTCGGCGCCGGCTGGGTCGATGCCGTCGCCGCCATTCTGGTCGGCATCATGGTCGGTCAGGTGGGTTGGCGGCTGCTGTGGGAATCGAGCCGCGAGCTGATCGACACCGCCCTGCCGGAAGCCGAGCGTCAGCAGATGCAGAGCATCGCCGAGGACGTCCCTGGCGTACACGGCGTACATGACCTGCGCACGCGTTCGCTGGGCAGTCAGTTCGTACTCGACCTGCATATCGTGGTGGCGCCACGGCTGACCGTTTCCGAAGCCCACGAGATCGGCAATGCCGTGAGCCGCCAACTGCGCAACGCCTTCCCCAACCTGGCCGACGTGACCTTCCACATCGACCCCGAAGATGACGAAGGCGAAACCGAACACAGCCTGCGCCCCGGCCTGCCCCTGCGTCAGGACGTGGAAGGCATGCTCGACGACGCCTGGCACGACTGCCAAGTGTGGCAGCAGCGCGTCGCCCTCGATTTGCACTACCTCGCTGAACAGATCGACATCTCGGTGTACGTACGCCACCTACCGCCCAACCAGAGCCTGGAAGACGCCGCCCGCGAACTGCGCGAAGCCTCGCAGGAACTGGCCTGGGTAGGCAGACTGAGGGTGTGGCAAGGGCCGGGCAAGGGGTAGCGGTCAGCGCTCACCTTGGAGCAGGAGCCTGCTCGGCAGCACTCACCTCAGCACCTTCGTGCAATCCCTCAGCCACCTCCAGATCGTAGAGTCGTGTGGTGGGCCCATCCGGACGGCAACGCTCCTTGACCAGAGGATGCCACTGATTGCTGGCCGCGCGCTGGCGGGCATATTTGACTGTGATGTCACGAATAAACAAGCACGGGTAAAAAAAGGCAGCGCCAAGGATGCGTACCCTTGCGCGTGATGGGGTAAAAATACCGTCCTGAACTAGCTTACGGTAGTGCTCAAGGTCCAATGTGGCCTTCTGTTGCTGCCTTCGATAGCCATCCAGCACTTCCTCCCGGTTGGAGCCCGCTAGTGGCTGACCATTTTCATCGAACCAAGGCCCTTTCTCCATATAGCAGCGCAGATATTCCCAGAACATGCCCTGGGTTTCCGCGGTACGTCCCATGGGCAGATTGAGACGCAAGGCAATCACCTCCTCCGCATGTCCATAACGCTGCAGCAACAGCTGTAACGGAGTCTCAGTCATGGCACCGGTGTACTGGGTCACCGTGCGGCTCTCCTGCATCCAGGCCACCGCCTCGTCCCAAGGTGCGTGGTAGAGCTTGTCCTTGTCCTGAAAATAGACCTCCCGGGTTCGGCGGTTAAAGCGAATAGGGGAAGAGGATGGCCAGAAGACTTCGAGCAGAAAGACTACCGATGTGATCCCGAACATGATAGCGGCGGTCGTGAAGACATAGAGCGCCCCCTCCCAGTCCTGAAAAATAACGGGCGACATAATAAGAAACATATAGATCGCCCCCATCCCCCATACCCCGGTAAAGATCCCCTTGCCTTCTTCGGCACCGCTGGAGAGATCCAAGTAGTGCTCGGTTTGGTCCTGCACCTCGCCTAACTGCATGGGTTGCTTGGCGGCCCGGCGCTTGGGCGATAACACGATCAGCTCATCGGCCAAGCCAAGCCGCTGGGATAGATCGGCGAAGTAGGTCTTGATGCTCTGCATGGTTTACCTGATCTCGATTTCGATGGGCGACAGGACCAGCCTTTAGCCTCTTCGCCCCAAGCCGCTGGCGTTGCAAAAGGCGATAGAACACCTCGGTCGCCAGCGCTAAGAGTTAGTACCAGTTTATCGACCAACCCTTCAGCCATGGCGGCTTGTACCTCGGGTTGGTTGCAGAGCCCAGGACTTATTGGCAGTACCATTAGAGCGATGGCCAACAACCGTGACATGGGCCTCCGCATGACGGGTCAATAGCCAAAGCGCGGCGGGAAATGCGAGAGCGGTGGCTCGCGGCCGACCCACTTCTCCTCTGCGAGAGCTTCCGCCTGTTTAACTTGGTCATCAGTCAACAGGTCTCTAAATAGCCGTTTCGCACCACGTATTTGCCCAGCACCTTGCGTTTCAATATCGATGGCATGCAGTACTGCCCATCCTTCTATGACGTCTTCTTCGCATGAATAAACGGGGTCGTCTTCAGGTTCCAAGTAGCACATGGCAATTCCAAGGCGGGCGTCATAGCTTCCATTATTTGATCCTTCCTTAACCCAGCTCCACGCCTCATCATATACTTCTAAATCACCTAAAACTCGTGAAAGTCTTTCCATTGCAGGTACATAACCTTGCTCTGCTGCTCGTCTAAACCACTGCTTGGCTGCTTGCAAACGTCGGTCGTTGGTTAGGTACCAACCGCGTCCGTCGAGAATGCGGCCGCCCAGGATCGTTTGTGCCTCGGGCTGGCCCGCCTCGGCGGCGCGCTCCAGCCATTCGCCGGCCCGGCGCGACTGGTCAAACATGCGATAGATATCGAACATCAGCAGCATGGCGTTGGGATCGCCGGCCTCGGCCTTGGGCTGAGCCACGGCCAGGGCAGCATGGTGCCAGTCCTCATACCCTTCGGGGCAGCGGTCACCGGCGGTGCAGGCACCGCCTCGAAACAGTTGCAGCATGGCGTGCACATCACCCTGTTCGGCGGCTTGCAGATACCAGGCCATGGCTGCACGGGTCAGACCCAACATATGCTGACGCCGTTCCGCTTCTCCCATGTAATACATGGCATCGACATCGCCCGCTTCTGCTGCTTGTTGCAGATAAGGAAGGGCTGCTGTCGAGTGGCCGATATTATAAAGGCGCATCCCCTCATTCTTGGCGGCCTGCACCTCGGGTTCCAGGGCCCAGGAACTTATCGGCAGTCCCAGTAAAGCAATGGCCAGCAGGCGTGACATGGGCCGCAGCATGACGGATCAATAGCCAAAGCGTGGTGGGAAGTTCGAAAGCGGCGGCTCGCGGCCGATCCATTCGCGCTCGGCCAAGGTTTCAGCTTCTTGTTGCTTGCTTTCATCAAGCATATGGCTACGTAAACTCAAACTCCTGGCAGACGATGTATTTCCTAGCTCATCATGGATGGCGTAATAAATTGCCCAGCCTTTTACTAAATCCTTCTCAACCTGGCAAACGGCATTTTTTTCCGGCTCCATATAACAGGAGCCAAGCCAGCGCCGCCCATTGATGTGGCCTAGCTCTGATGCAGCCTCGAACCAAGTCCATGCCTCTTGATGCCGTCCCAAGTTAGACAGCGTTGCCGCTAACCGATCCATGGCAGGCACATACCGCTGTTCCGCCGCCTGACGGAACCATGCCTCAGCGGCGCTGAGCCGGCGACCATTAGTCAGGTACCAGCCGCGTCCATCGAGGATCTGATTGCCCAGAATGGTCTGGGCTTCAGGCTGGCCTGCTTCGGCGGCCCGTTCCAGCCAGTCGCCGGCGCGACGCGGTTGATCGAACATGCGATAGATATCGAACATCAGCAGCATGGCATCGGAATCGCCGGCTTCGGCTTTGGGCTGAGCTACCGCCAAGGCTGCGTGGTGCCAATCTTCATATCCCTCGGGACAGCGATCACCGGCGATGCAGGCACCGCCCTGGAACAGGCGCAGCATGGCATGCACATCACCCTGCTCCGCAGCCTGCAGATACCAGGCCATGGCTCTTCGGGACAGGCCACGATCCAGCAGGCGGGTGGCTTCGCCAAGGTAGTACATCGCCTCCACATCACCAGCGTCAGCGGCTTGTTCCAAATAGGGCTGCATCTTGATCCACTCGGAAATGCCCCAAAGCCGCATCCCCTCGTCCTTGGCGGCCTGCACCTCGGGCTCCAAGGCCCAGGCGATGGTGATAGGTAAACTCAACACCGCCACTAGCAGGCTGGCTGTCATCATTTTGCGCATAAGATCAACGGTCCCTATCGGTATAGACCACAAAAGTCCCTCTGGGCGAGGTGCGTAGCTGACAGTAATCATCGACCTCTAGGCCCAACCGATAAGCGATAAGGTCATACTTATCACGTGCTTCTTGAGCATCCTGATCCATCGTTCCAGATATATGTTGCATAAACTGATCCAGGCGATACCGGTTCCGGCAGTAGGCCACGCCCCAGCTACGTGACTCGTCGTAGGTGCCGTCCAGCGACATGCGCGCCACCGCGCGCTCGAACAAGTGCCGGGCCTGGGCGAGGTTGTAGTGGCCGCTGGTAGTGTAGCCCTCCTCCAGCCAGCCCAGACAGTTGGCGATGGCGATCTGCTGCAGGTCGATGGCCCGGTTTCGGTCGAAGGGTTCGCCGTCAATGGTATAGCCGCGCCAGCCGGGTGAAAACGCCAGGGTATTGAGTAGCGGCCCCAATGCTTCTGGCGGCAAATGCTGTATCCAAGCGCACATTTCATCACGTCGAGGATCATTGACAATGGCATGGGCAATCATCCCCGCTCGCTCGCTTTGTGTCATCAAGTCGTAGAGGCGCTGGATGCCGTCCAGGCCCCGGGCGGCGAGCAGGCTGATATCGAGCAAGGTAGTGGTGGCCAGATAGCCCAGCCGGCTCATGAACTGGAAGGCGTCGCGATCGACCCAGTCGATGAAGCCATAGTCGTTGTCACGCAGTGCCTGGCTGAGCATCATGAACCAAAGGTTCAGTTGCTTGAGATCCAGCTCCATGGCGATTTGTCCGCCCGCGCCTTTGCCAGCTACGACCTTGGCTCTGAAGTAGGCGACGAACTTGCCCTGATGGATACCCAAGCGCAGGCCGAGCTCGCCGCCGATCCCGCCGGCCGCCTCCAGACCCAGCACGGCATGACCCAGTGTGCGCCAGGCATTTAGCTCGGTTTGCTGATTACTCAGGGCCAGCCAGTCGCGGTCAGCCAGTTGCGGCAACTGCCGGGTGATATCGGCCGGCGGTTCCCAGCGCATGCTGCAGCGCGTGTTTATACCCACTGTGGCGCCGGCAAAGGCCTTGAGGGCAGCGCCTTCTGCTTCGCGCTGTGCCCACTCGAGCCCGGTGAGCTTGAGGCCATCATGATCGAAGCCCAACCCGGCCTCGGCAGTCAGTGCCAAGGAGGCGCCGGCAAACCCCTTGGCCACAGCCGCCACTTGCAGTGAGTAGCGGCCAAGGTTGCGTATCTCATTCTGGCGCTGCGTCAGCACGGCTTTGAACGGCAGAGCTTCACTTTCGCTGGGCAGTTGCAGCGTGCCCAGGCTGATCTCTCCGCGCGCCAGACTGTAGGTGCCTTTGAGTTCCAATTGGTACTTTGCGCCGACACCATGGCCCGTGCCGTTATCCCCCTCTGCAGCTTCCCAGGGACCACGTCGAGGACCGCCAAGGTTACGCTCACGCACCCCTTCTCTGCGGTGCTGTACCTCCGCTGTCACCTCCCCGCCGGCCTCGGTCTCGTGCTCCCACTCAAAGAATGTCAGCGAAGCCTCACGTTCGACAAGGGTCACCGGTTCGTCGAGGTGGATCCCCATGGCCTCGTTCAACGCGGCATGGGGCATACCCACCAGACGTAGCATTTGCGCCTGGGCGCTGGCATCGAACAAGCGCAAGCGCTCCCGGCCTGGGCCGGTGAACAGGATACGCTGCAGCGTTTCTGCCCAGGCACTCCTGGCACCATCTTGCTGGAGAGACAATACCTCGTATTCCTGGGCATCGAGATAATCGAAGAAAGCCTCGGGAATGAAGAAGCCTAGGCGCTCCTCGAACCAATCGGCACGTCGCTCGATACGCTCGCAGCCACGCCGGGCCAGCCAGTTGGAGAGTGCGGTTTCGTTGGCCTCCCACAGGGTGGCGGGCAGCACGCCATCCTGTTCGAGGTCGCGCAGCAGCGCTAGACGGTCTTCGTCGCGTATGTCGCGCAGTAGATGGCGAAGGCTGACATGACTCAATGCCTGCGCGGCGCGGGGCGAGCTGAACTCACGTAGCGGAAAGTCCTTGCGGACCAATACGTCGATTGTCTGTCGGCGATAGCCCAGGGCGTGGCGCTGATCGGTGATATCTGCCTGCCAGAACAGCACCCGCTGCGGGCGCATGTTCGCCACCTGGGCTTCGGCCAGTTGATAGAGCACATCCAACTGCGCCACCAGCTTCTGGAAAGCTTCGCGCTCCTCCTCGAAGAGGTGAACGGGCAGTGCTGAGCGGCGCGCAGTGGCGGTAGCCCACTGGTTGAGCTTGTCCTCCACCGCATCGAATATCGTGACGGCCTCCTTGAGCCGTTGGTTGTAATAGTCGAAGGCTTCGATGCCACGTTCCAACCCGTCGGGAACCGCGCTCATCGGCACTGCAGCCAAAGCCCACTCCGGGGTGGCCACACCGAGGGTGGCAAGGGCAAGTATGCTGTCGCAGTAGGCTCTCAACTCAGTGTCAAGCCGTTCAGCTTCGCCATGAATGAAGTCGCCAATGACACCACAGCGCGAAGAGTCCTTGGGCGACATCGACTCACAGTCGGCAAGGAAGGCTTGATACTCCACCAGGGCCTGTCGTACCGGTAGCAGGGTACCCGGCTGGTCGACGGAGGCATTGTTCTGGAGAACGGCAGCCCGGCACTGGCGATAGGTTTCCAGCGCCCGCTCGATCTCCGCTTCCCAGGGGCCATAGTAGCCGCTGCCTTCGATTACGTACTCCTCCGACTTGGCACGCTCCATGCCTTGGCGATATAGCCCGTGAAGCTCTTCCAGTAGACGAGCCTCTTCAGCGTTCCAGATACGATTCCAGAGGCGAGGAGCACCGACAATGAGGGGAGAAACCCAGAACCATGGGTTCTCAGTGAGCGGGCTGTGCTCGCTTACGCGTTGAGCCGGGTCAGTTTCTTCATCGCCGCGCTCCTGCATCAGCTCAGCTAACCGTTTCAGTTTATCTCGGGCTTGATTGCGCTCGGCTTCATTCAAAAAATTTTCCGGCCGCGCCGGCAGAAAGCATTCCAACAGGCCGGCATCGTTATTGAGATGTTCCAAGCGCTGATGGGGGTCCTCCACTTTCACCCATCCGGCAAGCTCGTCGGCGGCTTCGTGCAGGGCCTTGGCCACCTCCTCAGTGAGTAGCCAGAACGTGCCAGTGCCGGTGAGATAGATAATGTCGGCCCAGGGAGCCGTCTCGCAGACCATCGGTACAGGGCATTCCTGACCGCCTTCGAAGGCGGGAGGCTGGAACTCAGGCAACAACAGCGGGGCGTACAGGCTGCCGGGGCGTGTATCGGTGGTCATGAAAGGCGCTCCAGTTCGCTGATTCTCTGCGCTTCGGTGAGGCTCAAGTCGGACAGAATGTGTTGTGCGTTATGCCAGGTGTCATCGCCCGCCTGACGAATCAGCGGCAACAGGCGCTTCCTGTCCCGCCCGTATGTGATGCCCCCCTCGGCAAGATGCCCCAGCCGCTCCAACCACGCCGGCGGCAACGCCGAAAGCGGCGTCTCGGTTGCCCGGCTGAGCCACCAGGCACGCGGGATCTCCTTGAGGGCCCGTTCCAGCGCTTCGGTCAGTGCGGGGGCTTCGTCACGGTCACCGGCTGGCTGCCATCTTTGCCAGTGCGTCAGCGGCGTGGGCGTGATGACCTGCCCCAGCGGCCCGATGAGTTGGGCGTAGGCGGTGTCGCTGCTGGCGGCGAGCAGAGCCGTCCAGGCGGCGGCATCCTGCAGGTTCACCAGCGACTGGCCGCCGTGCGGGTCGTCGAGGATGAACAGGCGACGCAGATGATCGGCCAGCTCGTTCAGGGGGGTGGCCTGGGCCGGCTGGAAGAGCCAGCCGTGGCGCTGCCCGGCACATAGCGAGCCGATGGCCTGCCAGGCTTCACTGCCCGGCGTGAGTTCGACCAGCCAAGGGCTGGCTTCGAGCAGCGGCGACAGCGGCGTGCCGGCAAACAGGGTCAGGTAGTCGTGCCAGCCGGGCTGGCCCACGAGCGCGGCGCAACGTTCTGGAGCGCGGCGCTGATCCAGCACCGCATAAGCCGAGCGCTGGGCTTCGAAGCTGCCCGATAGGGTCTCGATACGCTGGCTGCGCTCGTCGATTCGACTCAACCAGCCAGGCATGGGCAATCTCCCCGGCTGCAGGTGGTCTCGCTCAGCTTGCCGCACAGCGGCAGCAGCGTGGCTTCGCTGAGCTGGTAGTCCTTGAGCTTGGGCAGCACGGTGGGCGGTATCGCCTCATGCACCTCCGGCACTGCCCTGCCCGGCAGCAGCGGTGTCTCGACGGCTTGGCCGCTGCCGGAGCCGGGGCTGCCTCCGGCGTTGATCTTGACCTTGGGGCCGACCAGGGTGACGCCGCCGCCGTCGAGCTTGAGGAAGCTGCCGCCGGCGTTGAGGGTCATTTCGCTACCGGCTTCGAGCACCACCTTGTGGCCGGCCTTGATGTGCAGTTCGCGGCCGCATTCGCTGAGCCAGGCCTGGCCGGCCTTGACGTGCAGGGTGCCCTGTACCGTGAGGTGCTGGTTGGCGACGGTTTGCTCATGATGGTTGCCGCGTACGGTGTGGTGCTCATCGGCATGGATCTCGCCGATGCGGTCGTGGTGCACGGTGAGGAAGCTGTCGTTGCCGATCTCTTCGGTGCGGTCGTTATTGGTCAGCAGCTCCAGGTCTTTCTGGGCGTGCAGCCAGATCTGCTCTTCGCCGGCCTGGTCCTCGAAGCGAAGTTCGTTAAATCCTTCGCCTTTGTGACTCTGGGTGCGGATGACGGTACGCGTCTTGTGCTCGGGCAGCGCGTAGGGCGGCGTGTTGACGGCGTGGTAGGTGCGCCCGGTGATCAGCGGTTGATCCGGGTCGCCCTCGAGGAACGATACCACTACCTCATGCCCAATCCGGGGTATCGCCATGCTGCCGTAGCCGCCGCCGGCCCAGCCCTGGGAGACGCGCACCCAGGCACTGGCGGTTTCATTGGGTTCGGCGTAGCGATCCCAGGGGAACTGGACCTTGACCCGGCCGTGTTCGTCGCAGTGGATCTCTTCGCCCTCGGGGCCGACGACGAAGGCGATCTGCGGGCCGTCGACGCGGGGCTTGGCGTTGGGCTGTGGGCGCCAGGCGCGGTCGGCGGGGGTGAGGATCAGTTCGTTGTCGAACTTGGTCATGCCCATCCCTGCCGCGTCACCTTGAGTGACACCGTCCTCTTCCAGGGCCTGGGGCTGGCTGCCGGTGTGCTTGACCTTGACCACCTGCCAGTCGCGGTTGAGCTCACTGAGGTCGTGGTCGGTGAGGGTGAACTTGACCCCCGGGGCGAGCTCGGGCAGGTCGCTCTCGGCGGCGCAGGTCAGAACGCCGCTTCTGAGGTGCTCGAGGCGGATGCGGGTGAAGGCGTCGCCGGAGGCGTCGGCCTTGTAGCGCCCGGGATAGTCGTAGTGTTCGTAGTCGTCCCGCTGGGCGTGCTCTTCCAGGTCACCCGCGGCGTGCTCGTGAAGCTGCGCATAGGCGGGGTTCTTGAACGAGTAGTCCTTGAGCGTGACCGAGGCCGGGGCGACACGGGCGAGCTGCTGGAGCTTGCGCACGTGGCGGCTCGGCGGGGTGCCGCCGGCGCGACCATGGTAGGTGCGCTCGCCCAGGTGGGCCAGCACCTGGGGCGCGTCGGCGAAGACCAGACGATGGGCGCCGTTCGGCGCGTCTTCGCCTGTTTCGAAGAACTCGTGGAAGTAGAACAGGCCCTCTTCGGCAGCCAGGCGCTCGACGAAGGCGAGATCGGTTTCCCGGTACTGCACGAGGAACTCTCTTTCCGCCAGGTCGCGGGTGACGGCGAAGGCGACATCCGTGAGGCCGCGCTCGTCGCACAGGGTGTTGAGCACGGTGAGCGGCGAGACCTCCTGGAAGATGCGCGAGTTGTGGCGCAGGTCGAGGCGCCACAGCGCCGGGCGGGCGACCAGGGAGTAGAGGGTACGGCGATGGCCGCGGTCGCCGCGACCGAACTCGCTGACGATGGCATGCACCCGGCGCAGCACCTCGCCGTCCTGCCAGATCGTCAGACTCACCGGGCGGTCGAGCAGCTCGGTGGCGGAGAGGCTGCCGTCGCGGCTGGCGAAACGCACCTCGAGGTGGAAGGGCTGCGAGAGCGCTTCCTCCAGGGTGAAGTCGATCACCACCAGTTCGGCGCTGTCGACCCCGGCGAGATCGAGGGTGAATTGCAATCCAGTTGCATCGGCCATACGCGCGTTCCTTTCACCAACCTGATGAAAAAGCAGGATAAGAAACGCAAGGTTACGCATGCATCACGAAGACACAAGGCGGTAGATGCATGAAGCGACGATGGCTGACGCAAATTGTCGGCAATATCCTACAAACACCCAGCTTCTTAAAACTCTCATACCTATCGTGTTGCCGTTATCACTCCTCTATACTGGCTTCATGGCTTACATTCCTTAACACGCTTTCGGCGCGCCCGATGACGCATCGCCCTGCCCCACATGGCTCAAGTTCGCTTCTCAGACCCAGCCGCCGCCGCTTCATCGCTGGCCTGGCAGGGCTGCTGCTTGCCGCTGGGTTGGGCCTCTCTCCTGCGTCACTCGAGGCGCGCATCGACCGTGCCCGCCTGCGTAACAGTATGCAACGTCTGTATGGCAGTTCGGGACTTGCGATTCTCGAGGATTGGTTTTCCCTGTTGGACCGGCTGCGCGGTGCCGATCTCGACACTCAGTTGCGCGAAGTGAACGATTTCTTCAACCGGCGGGTACGCTGGGTCGACGATATCGACAACTGGGGCGCCGAAGACCACTGGGCAACCCCACTCGAGACCATGGGCAAGGGTCAGGGCGACTGCGAGGATTACTCGATCGCCAAGTACGTCACCTTGAAAGAGCTTGGTGTTCCCGGCTCGCGCCTGCGCATGATCTACGTTCGTGCGCGTATAGGCCGCAGCCAGATCGTTCAGGCACACATGGTGCTGGGGTATTACGAGACGCCTTCCGCCGTGCCGCTGGTACTCGACAATCTGGTGCCTTCCATCACTCCCGCCACGCAGCGTACCGACCTGGACCCAGTGTTCAGCTTCAACAGCGACGGCCTGTGGGCCGGCGGCTCGACCCAGTCGCGGGCCGATCCGGTGGCACGCCTGTCGCGCTGGCGCAGTGTGATCGAGCGTATGGAGCAGCAGGGATTCATGGGATGACGAAGAAAAACGAACCGCCAACAAGAGCGACACATGCCACGCCGCAGGATGAACGAGGGCATCCATTCCCAGGGGGAACGAAGACATGTCACTGATCAAGCAACTCTGGTTGACCATCGCGGTGTTGCTGCTGCTGGCCTTCGTGGGCAGCCTGCTCATCGGTGTGACGAGCAGCCGCCACTACATCGAGCAGGAAGTCCAGATCAAGAACAACGACAACGCCAATGCGCTGGCGCTTTCGATGAGCCAGATCGAAAAGGACCCGGTGATTCTCGAGCTGCTGCTGGCGGCACAGTTCGATACCGGCCACTACCGGCGTATCGCGCTGTACGACCCTCAGGGTGAGATCATCGACGAACGTACAGCCGGTGAACATATCGACGATGTGCCGGGCTGGTTCGTGAACCTGGTGCGCTTCGAGGTGCCGCCCGGTCGTGCCGTGGTTCAGGATGGCTGGCAGCAGTACGGCACCCTGGAGCTGGCCAGCCAGCACAGTTTTGCCTACCGCTCGCTGTGGCGCAGCACCCTGGAACTGGCCGGTTGGTTCGCCATCGCCGGTGCCATCAGCCTGCTGCTGGCGGCCTGGATCGTACGCACCATTCGCCGCCCGCTGCGCGACGTGGTGAGCCAGGCCCAGGCCATCGGCCAGCGACGCTTCATGGTGGCCAACGAGCCGCGTACACGTGAGCTACGCGAAGTGGTTCAGGCCATGAACCAGCTCTCCCAGGCAGTACGACAGATGCTCGGTGAAGAGAGCGACAAGCTAGACCAGTTGCGCCGGCGCATGCAGCACGACCCGGTCACCGATACGCTCACCCGGGCGCCCTTCCTCAACCAGTTGCAGGCCCATCTGAAGAGCGAGAAGGACGATGCCAGCGGCGCACTGATCATGGTACGCGTGGCACGCCTGGCCGAACTCAACCAGCAGCTCGGCCACGCCGCCACGGACGCCCTGCTCGCTCAACTGGCGCATCGTCTCAAGCAGTTGGCTCGCAGCCACGGCCACGGCACGGTGGGACGACTCAACGGCAGCGATTTCGGTATGATCCTGCCGCGTCATCATGATCTGCAGGAGCTGGGCAAGACGCTTCAGCAGCATCTGGAGTGTCTCAGTGCTGAGCAGAGCGTCGACACTTCGCTGGCTTCCGCGCTGCGTCAGTACAGCCAGGGCGAGAGTCAGGCCGAGCTGCTCGCCAGCCTCGACGGCGCCCTGGCCGCGGCGGAAACGCGCGGTCTGAACGGCCAGGAGATCGTCGACCAACCCGCCAGCAGCGTGCTCTATACACGTCATGACGAATGGCGTCAGGCACTTGCGGAAGCGTTGGCGCAAGGCGTGTTCCTGGCTCACTACCCGGTTCTCGATGCCCACGGCAGGCTGATTCACTTCGAGGTGCCGTCACGTCTGCGCCTGAAGGGCGAATGGCGGCCGGCGGGCGTCTTCCTGCCCTGGGTGTCGCGCCTGGCCATGGCTCCTACCCTCGATCTGGCCGTCGTTTCGGCGGCACTGGCCGATGTCGAATCCAGTGGCAAGGCAGTGGCCGTCAATCTCTCGGCGGAGTCGCTGGTCGATGGCCACTTCGTCGGTGAACTGCTTTCCCGCATTCAGGCGCACCAGGGTATTGCCGACAAGCTGTGGTTCGAGCTGCCTCAATCCGTCGCACTGCAACAGCCCCAGGCGCTGCGGACCCTGTGCCACGCCCTGCTGGGCCTGGGCTGCAAGGTGGGCTTGGAGCATGTCGGCACCCAGTTCGGCAAGATCGAGGGGCTGCAGGATCTGGGGCTGAGCTTCATGAAGATCGAAGCCGCGTTGAGCCAGGAGGTGGAGAGCCGCAGCGATCAGCAAAGCCTGCTGAGAGGCATGGCAACGCTGGCCCATTCGCTGGGCATTCTCACCTTCGCCGAGGGGGTGGAGAATCAGGACGCAGCCAAGGTGCTGTTCGAGCTGGGGCTCGATGGTGTGACGGGGCCGGGCATCCGCCATCGCGAAGGCGATACCTGATACCCCTGCTACACCCGATACGACATGAGGCCGGCAAATCGCCGGCCTCATGCATTAACGAGCCTAGGCTCAGATGATGTCGTTGTCGGTATCGGACATCAGGCCGATGCTGTTCCTGCGCTTGCGCAACGATTGACGCTCCAGCAGCTTCTGCTGAGCCGGCTCGGGCAGGTCGGTAAAGCTGATCACGCCCTTGTCCATCAGCACGTTGATCACGTCCTCGAGTACGCGCACGAACGCCAGGTCGGACTTCGACAGTGCCAGGTTGTCGACGTCATCTCCCCCTTCGGAGACGAACTCCTGCAGCTCGGGGGAGCAAGGCGGTACGAACTCGCGGCACTCTGCCGTTGCCTCACGGCTGACCTGTACGACCTGCCCTGACTCATTACGCTTGATGTACATGGGAGTGTCTCTTGAAAGGCTTTACCTAGATTAACAAACGCCCTGCCCGGTGTCTCCAGGCAGGGCGATGGTTCGCCAATCAAGCGGCTACTGATCGATGTGCAGTTGCCCGTTTTCCAGCATAACCTGGAGGAAGTCCGTGGAGCTGGCACCGTCCATGCTGAAGTTCTCCAGCACGATCACCTGAGTGGCATTGCTGCCGTTTGCGCCGATGCTGCCCTCGTGGTTGACATAGAGCACGGTACTGGAGCCCTCTTGCACGGCGAAGATGAAGCTGTCGATGGTTTCTGCCGCTTCACCTTGCAGCAGGTCGGCCAGGTCGAGCGTGTTGATGCCAAGACTGAAGTCCTTCACCACGTCATGGGCGGCACTTCCCACGCCTCCCTGATCGCCGAAGTTCCACTGGAACACGTCGTCTCCTTCGCCGCCAATCAGGGTGTCGTTACCGGCACCGCCGATGAGGATGTCGTTGCCCTCGCCGCCGTTGATCGTGTCGTTGGCGGAAGTACCTACAATGACCTCATCTTCAGCGGTTCCGGTGATGGCGACACTAGTGGAACCCGCCCCCAGCAACTTAACGCTCAAGGTCTGCGTTGCCGATATATCTCCATCGGCATCAATACCATGTATATCGAAATTGACGAAAGTATCACCCGGCAACACGAGTTCGCCGTACTTCACTCCGTCAATTTTTCCGCTCCCCTGCAAAACCGTGAATGTGATGGATGTAAAGTCCTGAGCAGGGTTGATACTAATCCATCCATCCTGGCTAATAGGCCCGACAGTACCCGTTTCACCCGTATTGCTTTGCCAAGTCATTCGAAAATCAGTCGACCCTTGGTGCTTGTAAGAAAAGTCGATATTTTCGATCACCTTATTATTAACAAAGCTAATGATGAATTTTTCACCGGCATCAATGTTACCGTTCCCAACTCCAAAGCCTGCACTTGATGGACTTATCATTTCTCCGTTATCTATCTTGTTGTTACCATTAGAATCGACAGCACGAAGTACCACATCTCCCAAGATTAGCTGCTCAACGGACTTTCCACCCTGCACACCCCCAAAGTTCACTGTTTTCACGATCGAAGGACGCGCCTCGTGCAGTGTGAAATCATAAGTGCCGTCCACCTTGATTGTGAGAGTGAAAAAATCAATACCATTAACTTTCGCCAACTTAGTCACTGACCCATCGGCATGAGCCGTTGTGGAGTAGGCAATATAACCATTAATCCCAGCGATAGTCGGGTCCGCGACAATAATGGCTCCAGCCCCATCAGCCCCCATCGTAAGATCATGCAGACCCGACAACGTAGTGCCGCTCTCGTTGGCAATAATTGCGTTCATGATAGTCTCAAAAGTAGGCGCATCGTCGATGATGGCTACCGACAAGGTGCCGCCCGCCGAGCTTCCCCCTACGCCACTCACGCTCAGCGAAATACTGTCGGTAAGTACGTTGTTGGTCGCACTGCCCGGTGCGCCGTGGCTCTGCGCTGCGCTCAGCGTGTACTGGTAGCTGACGGTACCCTCCGTGGCCGTGCCGCTGAAGCCGGTCAGGTAGAGGGTGCCCATGTTGGTGATGATGCCCGCGGAAGGCGAGGCCCCGCTGAAGCCCTGCAGCTGTGCCAGGGTAAATACCTGTCCCATCACGTTGAGCGTGGCGATGCCGTCGCTAGCCGAAATCTGGAAGCTGCCACCGGCCGTTTCGCGAGTGTCGGCAAGGGAGGTCAGGCCGGCTTCGTAAACGGTGCTGTCGGCACCTTGGGTACTGACGGTCACACTGGCACTGTCGTCGGCGCCCCGAATCGAGAAGCCGAGAGTGGCGCTGGCGCTATCTCCGTCACCGTCGGTAATGGTGTAGCCCAGGTTGAAGGTCAGCAGGTCGCTCGCCTTCAGGGCCTGTACCTTGGCCAGGCTGTTGTCCAGCGTAAAGCTCCAGCTACCGTCGGTATTGAGTACCAGCGTGCCGTACTGGCCAATGTCGGCCAGTTGGGCGGCGCTGGCGTTCCAGTTGACCGTAGCGACACCCCCAGCGGGGCCATCGGCGCCGAAGCTGTCGTTGCTCAGTACGTTGCCGCTGAGCACGTTATCGGCCGAATCTTCCGTCACCGTACCGCCCAGGTCGTTGCTTGCCTGTGGCACGTCGTCGACGATGGCAATGGTGAGATGACCGGTCATCGCGCTGTCGCCAACGCCCTTGACGACAACGACGATCGTATCGGTCAGTACGCCATCGGTAGCGCTGCCCTGGCCGCCATGGGTCTGCACCTCTTTCAGGGTGTACTGGTAAGAGATGGTGCCTGCATTGGCCGTTCCGCTGTAGCCGGTCAGGTAGAGCGTACCCATCGGTGTCACGATAGCCGCAGAGGGAGAGCCAGAGCTGAAGCCTTGCAGCTGACTCAGGCTGAATTGCTGACCACCCACCGTGATATGAGCAATGCCATCGGTGGCGGTTACCTGGAAGCTGCCGTTCGCGGCTTCGCTGTTATTCTCCACCGAGATCAGACCCGCTTCGTACACGGTGCTATCGACGCCGGTTGCGCTGACGATCACCTGCGCCTGGTCGTTAGTACCGTGGATGGTCACGGTGACGACCTGGGTGTCCGTGCCACCCTTGCCGTCACTGACCTCGACGGTGAAGCTGTCGGTGACCTGCTGACCGGTCACCAGGCCCTGCACTGCGGGGCTGGCGTTGTCGAGCACGTAGGTCCACTGGCCGTTGGCGTCGACGCTGAAGCTGCCGTAGGTGCCGACGTTCGCGCCTTGCACGCTCCAGGTGTGGGTGTCGCTGACATCCACGTCGCTGACGCTGAGCTGGCCGGTCGTGGTGGTGGTGCCGTCTTCCGTCACCTCGCCGCTGGCCACACCGCCGATGACCGGGGCGTCGTTGGTGCCAACGATGGTCAGCGTGACTTTTGCTGTCGAAAAACCTCCCCGTCCATCGGCCACGGTATAGGTGAAGGTTCCGGTAGCCTGCTCGCCCACTGCAAGCGCATCGAATCCGCCACGCGGGTCGAGGCTAAGGAAGCCATCGGCGCCCAACACCACAGTGGCGGTGAAAATGAGTCCGTCTGGCCCAACAAAAGTGATTTCTCGGGTACCCGGATCGCTGATGGAGAGCGCATCGCCATCGGGATCGCTATCGTTGTCAAGCACATTGACTCCCGACAGCAAGCTCTCCTCATCGGTCGAAAAGAAATCGTCCAACGCATTCGGCACGCCATTGAGCGGCTCGCTCGGCAGTTCGTCCAGTGCTGCTTGCGGGGCGGCTCCAGCCTCCTCGACCGCCGGGATATCGGTGGCCGACACACTGCCAAACTCGAATGATTGCGCCCCGGTGCCCTCGGCGATGCGGGCCAGGCGCACGAAGTTGTGGCCGCCGTCCGCCGCGCCCCCACCGCCAGCTCCCGCGGCGGTGGCATCGAGAACATCGAGAAGGTCAATCGTCTCGTCATCCAGCGCCGCCAGCAGCGCCTCGATATCCTGATCGAGAGCTGCGAATTCACTAGGTTCCAGCAACTCCTCGGCATTGAGTTCCGGTGTAAGAGCGACCTGCTCTCCACCCTGAATCTGAGTGGGAGCGGTATTGTCACCAAAATCGAGCTCTACTCCCCCTCCCTGGGAAGTGACGACAGTCTCCCCTTCTCGCAGCGTGTCACCAACGCTGAGTTCACGAAGGTTTCCTGAGGCATCACGAGCCCAGGCCTGACCGGAGATGGACAGAACGATTGCAATAGACATTTTGGGAAGACCCCGCAAAAAGAGAGAACGGCTTTACGAGGCTCGCCACGGCCAAACGGACCACAGCTTGGAGGGGGGCGTGCTTACCGCGCAGTATGCGCCAGGCGACAACCCGCGGTATTGGACTCTAGTACAGGGTGGATGAGAAAATTGATACTCATCAAATCCAGCCTGACAAACAACGATGACGCCACACCCGACAGAGTCGGGTGTGGCTGCTGGTGGACCATCTGGGCTAGCTAAGCCGATGACGATCGTGCTGTCCGCTGCCACCCGAGGGGCGGCTCTACCCCATTGCGACTTCGGCGGTTAGGGGTCGACGTTGAGCTGGCTGTTGGCCAGGAGCTCGGCCAATATCTCAGCAGAGCCGACCTCACCCGTGGTGAAGTTCTCCAGCACGATCACCTGGGTGGCGTTGGTGCCATCTACGCCGATATTGCCCTCATGGTTGATATACAGCACGGTGCTGGCTCCCTCCTGTGCCGCGAAGATGAAGTCGCCGATGGTGCCGAGGCTTTCTCCTTGCAGCAGATCGGCAAGATCCAGCACGTTGTTGCCAAGCCCGAAGTCAACGACGGTATCGATGGCCGGGGCATCGTTGTCTCCCTGATCGCCCAGGTTCCACTGGAACACGTCATCGCCCTCACCGCCTATCAGAGTGTCGTTTCCGGCATCACCGATGAGAACGTCATTGCCTGCCGTACCATGAACTACGTCGTCACCATCGGAACCGGTTATTTCATAGCTGCCGGTCTCGGTGGTCTTGACGAAGACTGAGAAGTCAGCGGTGGCAGTGTCTCCATCGGCATCCGACCCGGTCAGCACGAAGTCGAGCTGATAGTCGTCCGGATAGATCTGGGTCACGTAGCTGGTAGAGACTCCATCGATCTTGAAGCTGTTATTTCCTGCCGGGCGCAGCTCCATGTAATCGACGTTATGCGTCGGATCGATGTTGAAGACGAACTCGCCGTTTCCAGCCAACAATTCCGCGGTGTAGACGGTCATGCTTCCATTCACGTCATACACCGTCAACGTAGCTTTATCACCAGCACTGGATCCCGCCGTGCCGGAAACACTGAACGTGATGGTGGAGACGCCTATCGCTCCTTGACCCTCTACCGGCCGCACATCGAACCTGAGTGCTTCGTTGTGCTGGCCTTGCACCACGTTCGATTTTACGCCCAGGTCGGTCGAGGACATACTCACATCCTCAAGCTTACCGTTTCTGTAGGCCGTCACCGCCAGGGCAAACTTGCCGTCGAATACGTCTGCCGTGAACAGATAGGCATCCTTGCCTCCTTCCTTGAAGAAGTTGTCCTTATTGAAAGCGCTCAGCAAGCTCTCAATAGTCGTTTCGACGACAGGCGCCGGCGACAGCAGATCGAAGGCATAGGTGCCATCGGCGTTCAGCGTGAGATCGAAGAACTCGAAGGAGCCTGACTTCGCCGTGTAGGTAACCCAAGTCTCACCGGAGTCGGTGATGGTCAGCACGTAACCATCCGGCATTCCTGTCCAGATCAGCGAGCCTTCGCCAAAGCTGCCGAGGAAGCCCTGCACATCGCCACCTACCTCGAACTCGTATATTCCCTCGTATATCCCAGCCACGTTGGCGATAGCGAGGTTGAGGCTGGTCAGGCTAGGCGCATCATCGAGGACGGTTACCGCGCCGCTCAGGTCGACGCTGGCCGTGGTGCTGGCCTCGTCATGGTCGCTGTCAGTCACGGTTACCGTGGCCGTGACGCTGATCAGGCCGGCCGGCAGCGTCAGGCTGTCGGTACCGGGCGCGTGGTCGATGGCCGCGGACTGGGTGATGGTGAGCTGGCCGCCATCGTCGATACTGAAGCGCAGCACTTCCGCACCGCCCACGCCGGCCGTGGCGATGATGTCGCCGCCCGCAAGCTGGGTGAACACCAGCGCCGTGCCACCGCTCTTCAAGCCGTGATCGATGCCGCCGTTCA